>JAWOHC010000233.1:0-4789 GCA_046496275.1 Gillisia sp. | reverse complement strand
GGACCTTTCAGCATCCATCGCAGGTGTTAGGAATGATATACTGGCGGGGTGCGATGTATTTCCCGCACTGAATATAGTACGTTGATCGTGCAGATTAAAACAAAAATCGGGATTAAAATCATCAAAAACCGATCGCAATAATTTGCTCTCCTTTTCTTTAAGGTCCTTTGCATCGCGGTTTAAATCAACATTGTTCGCGTTTACGCGGGTATATGCGCTGGCCCCATCCGGATTTAGCATAGGAATAATGGAGATCGTACATTGTTCCAGAATCTGCCTTAAAACAGGATTATCTTCCTGCGTATAAAATGCATTGAGGACATCAAAAACCGCTTTAGTTGTGGTAGATTCATTTCCGTGCATTTGGGACCAGGCAAGAATCTTAATCTTTCCACTTCCCAAAGTGAGTTTATAAACAGGCACTCCTAAAGTAGATACTCCAATTTTTTTAAGCTGAAATTTGGAACCAAGATTTTTTAGAATTCCGTCAATATGAGGATAGGTAAGATACCTTCCTTTTAACTCCTGAACCTTTACCAAAGGATATAACTGAAGCATCGTTTTGTATGCCGAATTTTTATGTTCCATGTTTACAAAAGTAAATAATCAAATATTCACATTTGTAAACAAGATGGATCGGCAAATTTGTTTACATCAGTAAACACAATCTGGATGGTTTGTCTCCCGCGTGATGGAAAATTTCCATGGAACTAAAAAATAGTATTTAAAATACTCTATTTTAAATAGTTAGAACGCTTCACATAAAGCTTTTATTAATATTTTCGCCAAGTAATTACAAATGTAACTTGCCTGGTCCCGTTCTGTTTGTTACATTTGTAAACGCACATTAATTCAAGTAAATTCACAATGGTAAACAGCGATGATTTCTCAAAAAGATTGCAAAAGATTCTGGAATATTATGATCTCTCTGCAGCTGCTTTCTCCGATGCGATTGATGTTGGACGTTCCTCCATCTCTCATATTCTCTCCGGAAGAAATAAACCCAGCCTGGATTTTGTGCTAAAAGTTGTTCAAACATATCCTGAAGTGGAACTCTATTGGTTGCTGAACGGGAAAGGTTCTTTTCCAAATACACCCGGGAGTGCTCAAAATCCGGAAAAACAAATAAAGCAAGCGCCCTCAATTTCTCCAGCGCAGCCAGTTTCAAGGGATCTTTCTGCCGAAGTTTCACTTCCTGAAAACAGGGAGAAATCTTCAGCAGGTAAAAAGATAAGAAAAATCGTGATTTTTTACCAGGATGGGACTTTTGAGGCCTTTGAAAATTGACTTTCAACCTTAAAATACCGTTATTTGCAGTATGAAGTATTTGCATCAATTAGACACGAATTACTTCTATAAGACACTCGGAGGACTATAAAACACCACAAGAATTCTACAATGAAAAAATTAGCGCTTTTAATTCCCATACTGCTTTTATTTGCTGCCTGTTATTCTCCTCAGAGAGATTGTGTACAGTTTAAAACAGGAAGCTTCCAATTTGAGTCTTATTTGAATGGAGAGCTTATAACTTCTACTTTTGTGCGGAATGATTCTATAGAAATTGATAGGTTCGAGGGAAAAACAGATACCTCCTCGGTAAGATGGATCAATGACTGTGAGTATGTTGTGAAGAATTTAAATCCGAAGAATATGGCGGAAGAAAAGGCATTGCATATAAAGATCCTTACCACCACCAAGAACTCGTATACGTTTGAATATGGATTGGTGGGGCAAGCTAAAAAACAGAAAGGCTCTGTTACTAAAATTGACTAAGGTTTGGCGCTTCCTTTTCTAAGCAAGTCATTTTGCTCCTGAATTAGCTCGGTGAGGTCTGAAAGCAACTGAATGTCTTTAGGGGTTTCAACAGTTTTGTTTTTGGGATCCTGGGATTTTCTTCTAAAGCGGTTCATGAATTTCACCACAAGAAATATCGTAAAACCAACGATAAGAAAATCGAGCATCGCTTCCACGAAAGCACCATAACCAATTGAAATTTCCTGAATTTCAGCCGTTCCCTGCTTTGCTATCAACAGGCCTTCCCGGAGAATGATCTTCCTGTCGGCAAAATTGACTCCTTCCGTTAAAAGTGATAATGGAGGCAAAACCACCTGTTTCACGAGAACATCCACAACTTTATTAAAGGCGGAACCAATAATGATCCCTACCGCCATATCAATCATGTTGCCTTTGACGGCAAATTCCTTAAACTCTTTAAGAATCTGCATTAATCATCGAATAAGTTAATCTGGCTATCATCATTTTTAGGCTTCTTAGCCTTAATGTCGCCTATATGCTCTTCTGTTCCATCTTCAGGATTTATGGTTTCCTCATCATTAACTTCGATGTCTTCTGTTGGAATTTCTTCCGGTTCAAAAGGGATCGGCTCCAATAGATTTAATTGTTTTAATTTTTCTGCAGTTAACTGATTTCCAAGAGCCTTAATACCCTTAACCGAAATAAACTCTTCAATATTAACCTCTTCGTTAATTCGCTGATCTTTACCTTTCAATTTGTTAAATACAAGCTCCACCCTGGGGATATAATCTGTTGAAACAAGTTCCAGATATGATTTCTCATGCTCGCCTATAAAGTGCTCTTCCTTATCTGGGTTCTCTATAAGAAAACGTTTAACGTAATACCGTTCTTTTTCAGCTTCCCAATAGATTGCTGAAATTGGCTTTTTTGGTTTCCATTTCTCGAGGATAATAATTTCTTCGTCAAACCTGGTCGTTAACTCAGGTTTAATGGTTTTCACCACAGCATCCTGAGTGATCACCAAAAGCCTGTCTTCTCCACGAAACTCTCCAAGCAATTCTCCGCGTTCATCCACATTAAGGCGTTTTACGCTTTCATCAAACCAGATCCTTCGCGGTTTCAGGGTTGAAACCCCTTCCTCTTTTAATTCTATCTTTTTAATTGCATATTTGGTAACGATGTTCCCTTTTACATTTCGGCCTTTAATAAGCATATCGGCAAAATCCAGTTCGAATTTCAACTTTTTAATGCTGCCTACCTGGCGCAGGTAAACGGTAATCACTTCTGCCTCCCCATTTGGATTTGCAGAAAAGTAATGGATCCTGGATTCCTTTTTTCCCTGCGTGATGTCATACTCCCGGTCCCGCGTTATCGAGGTAACCGCAAGACGCTTAATATAGGAAGCACCGTTTTTCCCATCCCGGTAAATAAGATTGTAAATGGTTCTTTTATCCTTTTTCTTAAAAACTGCAATGTGGATAATATCCTTGCCAACAAAAGTTTTTGCATCTACTTTGGTCACCATCATTTTCCCATCTCCGGTAAAACAAATAATATCATCAATATCTGAACAATCTGTAACGAATTCGTCTTTTTTTAGAGAGGTCCCTATAAAGCCCTCTTTTCGGTTTACGTAAAGTTTGGTATTGCGCATCGCTACCTTGGTAGCTTCGATGTCATCAAAAAGTCGTAGATGTGTTTTACGCTCTTTTCCTTCGCCATATTCTTTTTTCAATCTTGTGAAATAAGCGATGGCATAATCGGTTAAGTGCTCCAGGTGATGTTTTACTTTGGCAATTTCATCTTCCAGCGCATCAATTTTTTGCTGGGCTTTATCAATATCAAATTTTGAAATTCTTTTTATTCGAATCTCGGTCAATCGTACGATATCTTCTTCAGTAATGGCTCGTTTTAAATGTTTTGTATGCGGTTTTAAACCTTCGTCAATCGCGTGGATCACTCCCTGCCAGGTTTCTTCTTCTTCAATGTCGCGGTAAATTCGTTTTTCAATGAATATTCGTTCCAGGGAAGCGAAATGCCATTGTTCTTCAAATTCATCCAGTTTTATCTCCAAATCTGCCTTTAGCAAACCAAGGGTATGATCTGTAGAACGCATCAACATTTCTGTTACCCCAAGAAAAATAGGTTTGTTATCAATAATCACACATCCCAGCGGGGAGATGGAATTTTCACAACTGGTAAATGCATATAAAGCATCTATGGTTTTATCTGGCGAAATGTTTGGAGGGAGATAGATTAAGATCTCCACATGTTCTGCGGTATTATCCTCTATCTTCTTGATTTTGATCTTCCCCTTGTCATTGGCTTTAAGGATAGATTCAATTAAGGTTGTGGTGGTTGTTCCGTAGGGAATTTCGGTGATGGCCAGGGTGGTTTTATCATATTGCGAGATCTTGGCCCTTATACGAACTTTCCCTCCGCGTTTACCATCATTATAAGAGGTGATATCTGCTTCTCCGGAAGTGGGGAAATCGGGATAGATCACGAATTTTTTTCCTTTCAAATGTCTTATAGACGCGTCTATAAGTTCGTTGAAATTATGCGGAAGAATACGGGTACTAAGTCCCACTGCAATCCCTTCGGCTCCCTGGGCCAGCAATAATGGAAAACGTACCGGCAGGTTTACCGGTTCTTTTTTTCTACCATCATAGGAAAATTGCCAATCTGTAAGTTTTTGATTGAATAAAACTTCCAATGCAAATTTTGACAACCTGGCCTCAATATACCGCGGTGCGGCGGCTCTATCTCCGGTAAGGACATTTCCCCAGTTTCCTTGCGCATCTATTAAAAGGTCCTTTTGGCCAATTTGAACCATGGCATCGCCAATACTGGCATCTCCGTGGGGATGGTATTGCATAGTATGCCCAACTATATTGGCAACTTTGTTATAACGACCGTCATCAAGATCTTTCATAGAGTGCATGATGCGGCGTTGTACGGGTTTAAACCCATCTTCAACTGCCGGCACTGCCCGTTCCAGGATTACATAAGAAGCATAATCAAGAAACCAATC
>JAWOHC010000199.1:0-3647 GCA_046496275.1 Gillisia sp. | reverse complement strand
GCCAAGACTACCGCCTAATACCAGTATTGTTTTCTTAGTTTCCTTCAGCTTAAAAAAGCTTTGCGCCTCCTTCCTCTTTTCAGAAATTTCAAGAATATCCTGTCTTACCGGATTTCCTGTTTTTTTGATCCTACCTGCAGGAAAAAACCGCTCCAAATTGTCATAAGCGGTACATATTATAGTCGCATTTTTTCCCAACAACCTGTTTGTGATACCCGGAAGCGAATTTTGCTCCTGGATAAGTGTAGGAATATGTTTTGAATTTGCCACTTTTAATAAAGGGCCACTTGCAAATCCACCCGTTCCTATCACAACATCCGGGTTGAAATTTTTAATTATTTCATTGGATTTCCAAAGGCTGCTTGCCAGCTTAAAGGGGAAACTCAGGTTTTTTAAACTCAATTTCCGCTCAAGTCCTGTAATCCATAATCCTTCAATTCTATAACCCGCCTGTGGAACTTTTTGCATTTCCATGCGGCCTTTTGCTCCCACAAAGAGAATTTCCACACGCGGAAACCTTCGCTTGATCTCGTCGGCAATAGCGATGGCAGGATAGATATGACCTCCTGTACCGCCTCCTGAAATTATAATTTTCAAATGCCTCATCATATCGCTTCGCTTAAAATATCCAGTGGGTTTTCACCTTCCTTTTCCTTTTCGTCTGAAAGTTTTTGCTCTTCTCTTTTTGCACTTACACTCAACACAATTCCCAGGGCAAGGCAGGTCATCCAAATAGATGTTCCTCCGCTGCTTACCATTGGCAAAGTTTGTCCGGTAACAGGAAATAATTCTACGGCCACCGCCATGTTGACCATCGCCTGAAAAACAATGGGCAATCCTACCCCCATCACCAGCAATTTTCCAAAAACACTTTTAGCCTTTGTAGCCACAATTACAATTCTGAATAACAACAATAAATATGCAGCCATCACTCCAAATCCGCCTATTAATCCCATTTCTTCCACGATAATGGCGTAAATAAAATCTGAAGACGACTGAGGCAGGAAGTTGCGCTGAATACTTTTACCAATTCCCGCTCCGGCGATTCCTCCCCGCGCAATTGCGATCTTGGCTTTTTCTATTTGATAATCGGCTTCTGTGTCTTCATCATTGGAGAAATTTTCGATTCTGCTGGTCCAGGTATCTACCCTGTTGGGCAGCAATCCCGGGAATGCCTTAGCGGTCAACACAAAAAGAGTGAGCAACAGCAGCCCGGCTCCAACAACAATCCCAATATATTTCAAGGGATAACCTCCTAAAAACACCAAAACGATCACCATTGTAAAAATGATAGCGGTTGTGGAAAAATTTGCCGGCAAGATCAAGGCCAGCACCACAAAAACGGGCATCCATAAAGGCAGCAGGGTTTCGGTAAAAGTGACGGTTTTATCCTTTATCCTTGTTAAATACCTCGCCACATAGGTCATGAGCACAACAGATGCCAGTGTTGAAGACTGAAAAGTGACTCCCACCACCGGAATCTGAATCCATCGACTGGCATTGGAACCTTCAATTGTGGTTCCCTGGGCAATGGTATAAATAAGTAAAATAATTACCACCGGAAGCAGCAGTATAGCCAAGCCCTTAAAATAATGATATGGGATCTTATGCACTGCAAATAACAGGCAGAACCCCAGCAATAAATGGAAAAAATGAACTACCAGGTAATTGAAGGTGCTTCCATCTCCATATAAATAGGCAATATTACTACTTGAACTATACACCGGCAGAAACGAAAATATTGCCAACAATGCAGTGGTAGCCCAAATAACTTTATCTCCTTTAATATTTGAAAAGATGTTGTTCATTTGTATCCTTTAATCTGTATTTATATAAAATTGACTATAACTTTCTAACGGCTTCTTTAAATTGACGGCCGCGGTCCTCGTAACTCTCAAAAAGATCAAAGCTCGCACAGGCCGGTGATAATAAAACCACATTCCCCTTTTCACCTAATTTGTAAGCTATTTTAATCGCTTCTTCCATGGACTGGGTTTCTACCATAATATCAACACAATTCCCAAAGGCTTCAAAAATTTTGGAATTATCCACCCCAAGACAAATAATCGCTTTCACCTTTTCATTTACCAGCGGCAATAATTCAGCATAATTATTTCCTTTGTCTACACCGCCCACGATCCAGATAGTTTCAGACTCCATGCTCTCCAACGCGTAATAGGTTGCATTGATATTGGTTGCCTTTGAATCATTTATATAAAGTACATTATTGATTTTAAGCACTTTCTCCAGCCTGTGTTCCACAGCCTGAAAACCTTCCATGCTGGCACGGATAGTTTCTTTACGAATCCTTAATAAATTTGCTACTGTAGAAGCAGCCATCGCATTTTTGGTATTGTGTTTCCCTTCAAGTGCTATTGATGATGTTGGCATAATAAATTGGGTGTTTAGGGTATTTATTTTAATAATATTATCTTCTAAATAAGCGCCTTTTTCCAGTTTCTTCTGAAGTGAAAAAGGCAGTTTTTGAGCTCTTACTGAATGGGTCTTCATCCATTCTGAAATTAGTGTATCGTCTGCATCGTAAATAAAAAAATCCTCCTCCGTTTGATTTTTTGTGATTCTGAATTTTGATGCAACATATTCATCCAGGTTGTAATTATACCGGTCCAGATGATCCGGGGTAATGTTGGTTAAAACAGCGATATGTGGTTTAAAATCCACGATCCCGTCCAGCTGAAAACTGCTTAATTCCAGTACATACCACTCGAAGTGCTCCTCGGCCACCTGTTTGGCAAAACTATCTCCTATATTTCCAGCTATTCCCGCAGAGATCCTCGCATTTTTCAGGATGTGATGAATCCATTTAGTTGTGGTGGTTTTCCCATTACTTCCTGTTATTGCAATGATCTTTGCATCGGTATATTTTGAGGCAAATTCAATTTCCGAAACCACCGGAATACCTTTAGAAACAAGTTTTTTAACTATGGGTGCCGCATCGGGGATTCCCGGGCTTTTCATAACGATTTGCGCATCCAGAAGTTTAGATTCTGTATGTCCTCCTTCTTCCCACTCCACCTTTAACCCGTCAAGAACAGCTTTGTATTTATCCTTTATCTTTCCAAAATCCGACACAAATACCTCAAAACCCTCTTTTGAAGCCAAAATAGCCGTGCCTGCCCCGCTTTCGCCGGCACCCAGAATCGCTATTTTTTGCTTGGTTTTCATTTTCAGTTTTATGTTTTGATATTCGTTTTATTTTTTAGCCACGATTGCACGAATATTTTTTTTCTTGGTTCTTGGTTCTTGAATCTTGATTCCTATCTCGGTTTTTATAAAGTCTATTCTCTTTACTCTTTACTCTATTTTCTATTTTCTCAAATCTCACATCTAACCGCTACCTCAACTTCAAAGTCACCACAGTTACAATTGCCAGGAAAATTCCAACAATCCAGAATCGAACTACGATTTTGCTTTCATGATATCCCTGTTTTTGATAATGATGATGAACAGGGGCCATAAGAAATATGCGTCTTCCTACCCCGTATTTTCGTTTGGTGATTTTAAACCACATTACCTGTAGCACCACAGAAAGGTTTTCTACCAGAAAAATTCCGCAGAGAATTGGGATGAGTAATTCCTTTCTGGTAGCTATGGCCAATACAGCGATAATTCCGCCAATTGTCAAA
>JAWOHC010000144.1:0-14306 GCA_046496275.1 Gillisia sp. | reverse complement strand
TTCGCCAGATCTACTGTTTGAATAGTGGATTTTTTATAATTTCTTTGATTTTTTTGTAAGGCATATTGCGCAAAACCGGCATCCCGGGAAAAAATTACAGATTTTCCGAGTCCAATGTTTAATTGAAATGTATCCCCAAGTTTCTCGAAATTCTCGTGGTGAAAAGGTAATGGGTTTTTCAGAATATTGATAGAATTCTCAAAAAAACGAAACATGGAAACCGAAGGGAAATTTTTATTTGCCATTAAATTATATCTAATAAGGTGAAATCAAAAATTTCGGGGCAAGCCCACAAGGTATGTCCCGAATTTTCGGGAGGAAAATACTTTTAAAAACACGATGCAAGCCTCGGGAAATAAAACCTTCCATTAGCACTAAAACAAACCGCCCTGTGTAGTTCCTTTGATCCTGCCCAAATGTTTATAGGCAGCATCGGTAACTTCACGTCCACGGGGGGTTCTAAAAATAAATCCCTGCTGGATCAAGAAAGGCTCATACACCTCCTCTATGGTTTCTGCACTTTCACTTACAGCAGTTGCAAGTGTAGATAACCCAACAGGTCCACCCTTGAATTTATCTATGATCGTGGTAAGGATCTTATTATCCATTTCATCCAACCCATGAGCATCAACATTAAGGGCCTTAAGACTATATTTCGCGATCTCCATATCAATTTTCCCATTACCTTTGATTTGGGCAAAATCCCGAACTCTGCGCAACAATGCGTTTGCAATTCGTGGGGTTCCCCTACTTCTGCCGGCAATTTCTATAGCTGCATCAAGAGAGATGGGAACTTTAAGGATTTCAGAACTTCGTTGAACGATATCTGAAAGCAATTCAGTAGTATAATATTGCAGTCGGCTGGAAATACCAAACCTGGCTCGCATTGGGGCGGTTAGCAAACCGGAGCGGGTGGTGGCACCTATAAGAGTAAATGGATTTAAATTTATTTGAACTGTACGGGCATTAGGCCCGGACTCAATCATGATGTCTATTTTATAATCCTCCATCGCAGAATAGAGATACTCTTCCACGATTGGACTTAAGCGATGAATTTCATCTATAAAAAGCACATCGCGTTCTTCCAGATTGGTGAGTAGACCAGCAAGATCCCCAGGTTTGTCCACTACAGGGCCGGAGGTGACTTTAATACCCACATTCAACTCGTTGGCAAGAATGTAAGCCAGCGTAGTTTTACCCAATCCAGGAGGGCCGTGAAACAAGGTGTGATCTAAAGCTTCTCCACGTAGGTTTGCCGCTTTCACAAAAACTTTCAAATTTTCGAGCACCTGATCCTGTCCTGCAAAATCGTCAAAACTAAGCGGACGTAAGGCTCTTTCTATATCGAGTTCTTCAGGAGTGAAATTTTCTCCAGTTGGATCAAGGTTTTCATTCATACTACAGGTTCATTATTTAAAGCAAGTTGAAAATTCTGAAGAATCTTCATAAAAAAATAGGTAGCCCGGTTCTCAAAACGAGCAGACTCACACAAAGATAAAAGAAAAAAGCCTCTTCCATCCGAATGTATCAGAAGAAAAGGCTCTCTTAAAATATAGTATAAAAGGCTATTAGTGATTCATCTCCTCTTCACCTTTTTGAAGCGGTACGTTTTGTGGAACAAAATCCTGTCCTGCGATCACATACTCCCCATTCTCATTGGTTTTGCTATAATCATAAGGCCATCTGTAAACCGAAGGTATCTCTCCAGGCCAGTTTCCATGGATATGTTCCACCGGAGTAGTCCATTCCAGCGAGTTTGCTCTCCATGGATTTTGAGTAGCTTTTTTCCCGAAGAATATCGAGTGAAAAAAGTTATAAAGGAAAACCAACTGAATAGCTGCTGTTATCAAGGCGAAAACCGTGATCAACACATTGGTATCAGCAAGATCATCAAAATATGGAAATGCGGTATTGGTATAATATCTTCTTGGTAATCCCGCCAGACCAATAAAGTGCATTGGGAAAAACACTCCATAGGCTCCAATCGCCGTAATCCAGAAATGTACATAACCAAGGTTTTTGTTCATCATTCTACCAAACATCTTAGGGAACCAATGATATACCCCGGCCAATAAACCGTACAATGCAGATATACCCATTACCAGGTGAAAGTGAGCAATTACGAAGTAGGTGTCGTGAACATTGATATCCAATGTGCTATCTCCTAATATAATACCGGTTAAACCCCCAGTAATAAAAGTAGAAACAAACCCAATGGAAAATAGCATCGCAGGGTTAAGCTGCAGATTTCCTTTCCATAAGGTGGTAATCCAGTTAAATGCTTTCACTGCAGAAGGAATCGCAATTAATAAGGTAGTAAATGTAAATACAGATCCTAAAAATGGGTTCATCCCAGACACGAACATGTGGTGACCCCAAACTATGGTTGATAAGAAGGCGATGGCTAGAATAGAAGCAATCATCGCACGATACCCAAAGATAGGTTTACGGGCATTGGTTGCCAAAATTTCTGAAACAAGACCCATTGCGGGTAGTATTACAATATAAACCTCCGGGTGACCAAGGAACCAAAATAAATGTTCAAAAAGAACCGGGGAACCACCCTGATGACTTAACACTTCTCCTTGTAAAAATATATCGCTAAGGAAAAAGGATGTTCCAAAACTCCTGTCCATTATAAGCAAGAGTGCTGCTGCAAGCAAGACCGGGAAGGAAACAACCCCAATAATTGCAGTTACAAAAAATGCCCAAATGGTAAGTGGAAGTCTTGTCATAGACATTCCTTTAGTCCTCAAATTTATGGTTGTAACTATATAATTTAAAGATCCCATTAATGAAGAAGCAATAAAAATTGCCATAGAAATTAGCCAAAGCGTCATTCCCATTCCCGAACCTCCAATCGCTTGTGGCAATGCACTTAGCGGAGGATAAATAGTCCAACCGGCAGATGCTGGTCCAGCTTCTACAAACAAAGAGCTTAACATGATAACACTGGATATGAAGAATAACCAGTAAGAAACCATATTTAAGAACCCAGATGCCATATCCCTTGCTCCAATTTGGAGGGGAATCAACAGGTTACTAAAAGTACCACTAAGCCCTGCGGTAAGCACAAAGAAAACCATTATTGTACCGTGAATGGTAACAAGGGCAAGATAAACTTCTGGAGACATTACCCCGTCTGGAGCCCATTTTCCAAGAAAAAACTCAAACATTGCAAAGGACTCTCCCGGCCATGCAAGTTGCATACGGAAAAGCACCGACATTAAAATACCAACAACTCCCATCAACAAACCAGTGATAAGATATTGCTTGGCAATCATCTTATGATCTGTACTAAATATATATTTTGTTATAAAGGTTTGTTTGTGATGATGCCCATGATCATCATGCGCATGATCCAACGTTTCCTGTCCTAGTGCTGACATATATTTAAATCTTTAACTTTTAATTTTTCTGTTTTCAATGCTTACTATTTTAGAATCTCACTACAGCTATTCTGCTGTTATGGATGAACCAAAAGTTTTCTGTCCGGCCATCCAGGCATCATAATCCTCCTGACTTTCAACAATAATCTTCATTTGCATATTGTAATGCGCCTGACCACAAATCTTGTTACACAATAAGAAGTAATCAAACTCATAAGTATCTAAAGGAACTTCCCCTTGAGCTATTAACTCAATAGAATTTTCTTTTCTTATTTCATTAATGGTTAAAACCTTATCTACCATATACTCACTTTCTCTCATTTCTGCTGTGGTGATGGTTGGTGTAAAACCAAACTGGGTGATCATTCCTGGAACAACATTCATTTGAGCCCTAAAGTGAGGGAAATATGCGGAATGTAAAACATCCTGAGAACGAAATTTAAACAAAACCGGTTTTCCAACAGGAAGGTGAAGTTCTGTGGTTATAATATCATCATTTGCATAGGGATCGCTTTCATCTACTCCCAATTGATTTACACCTTCAATAAAACGTACGTTTGCTTTTCCAAGGGTGTTATCCTCTCCGGAGTATCTAGCCCTCCAGGCAAATTGATAGGCATATAACTCTACAACCATGGGATCATCGTCCTCATTGATATTCATAATATCAGACCAGGTAAATAATCCATAGATGATCAAACCTGACAATACAATTACAGGAATTATGGTCCATATAAATTCAAGTTTATCATTATCTGCATAAAAAAGTGCCTTCTTCCCTTTTTCGCCTCGATATTTAAAAGCAAACCAGTGCAACAAAGCCTGTGTAATAACCTGAACTACCATGATGATTACAATGGAAATGAACATAAGAAAATCTACCTCACTACCATGTTCTGAAGCTGCTTCAGGCAAGTACAACTTACTTAAAAACCAGAAAGAATAGAACATGATCCCATACAGGAAAACCGTGAATCCCACCATGATATAGGCCTGGGTTTTGTTATCCTTGTCGGTAGCAATTTGTGAGGAATCTCCCTCACTGCTCCTGGAGAGATCAAATATTTTTGACATCTGCCATATAGTTACGGCAAACAAAGCTATTACTATGATTACTAAAAATACAGTCATTTTTTATCTCTTCTTTATAAGTCTTTTATTAATAATGGAAATGTTTGCTTTCCTTGATGAACGGATTGCCTTTTTGTAACAATGGCACTTTAGAAATAGCATTGAAAACTACAAACACAAATAATCCACCAAACAATAACATTGCACTAACCTCAGGAATTCCAATAAACCAGGACTCCCCAACTGTTGCTGGCATAACCATTACAAAAATATCTAAATAATGCCCAAGTAGCACAATTATTCCGGCCATTATAACAAATAAATTTACCCGTTTGTAATCGCTGTTCATCAATAACAAAACAGGGAAAACAAAATTCATAACCACCATTCCAAAGAAAGGCAAACTATAATCTTCAATTCGGGTTACAAAATAAGTAACCTCTTCCGGAATATTGGAATACCATATCAACATAAATTGTGAAAACCACAGGTAGGTCCAGAAAATACTGAAACCAAACATGAATTTTGCGAGATCATGGATATGCGAATTATTTACATATTCCAGGTATCCTCTTGATTTAAGATATATGGTAACCAAAGCAATTACCGTAATTGCAGATACTATCATACTGGACAATACATACCACCCAAACAAAGTACTAAACCAGTGTGGATCCAAACTCATGATCCAGTCCCAGGACATCATAGATTCTGTCACAATAAAGAAAACTAAAAATCCAGCTGAAAGTTTAAAGTTTTGTTTAAACCATTTATTGTCTGTGGAATCCTCATCAATTCTAAGCGAGTTTCTTCGAAGAAGGTATCTAAATAAATTCCATCCACCTAAATAGAACAATGCTCTAATCAAAAAGAAGGTCACATTTAGATATCCGGATTTGTTCTGAATAATTTTATCATTGGCAACAACTTCCGGGTCCATCCAGATAAACAAATGGTTGAAATGAAGACCTGATAGTAATAATAATATGAATATGATGATACTACCCGGCAATAAATAAGCCGTGATACCTTCCATCACCCGAAAAAGAACCGGAGACCAACCCGCCTGTGCTGCATATTGCAATGCATAAAAAACAAGGGTTCCCAGTGCGATCATGAAAAAGAAGAAAGCTGCTATATATACTGCAGCCCAAGGCTTATTTTGTAATTGGTGCAATATATGTTCATAATGTTCATTCTCGTGGCCATCGACCAAAACCTGTTCTCCTTCCGCGTAATCCGGGGTGGCAACTTTGTTTTCCTGATCTACAACTTCCATATTGGGAGTTCCATGAGCGGCATCATCAGCCATCATTTCCTTTACCTCCTCAATTGTGGACGGAGCAGCAATAAAGGCGTAAATGAGACCAATGGCACCAACAATCATAAATATAATTGCCGTTAATTTTAATTTACTGGATAGCGTGTACATATGAATATATCTAAATACAGTTATTTTTAGTTTGTACTTTCTGGTTGATCAGAAGTAATGGGTTCCTCAGATTCCTGGGTTGCAGTAGTATCTGCATCAACAGCAGGAATATCTTTTCCTTCTGTTTCAGCATCAAATTCCCTTTCAGGATTGCCTTCCAAAGCACCTTTCAATTGCATTACATAATGATCTATTTGCCAACGTTCTTCAATGGATGTTTGAGAAGCATAGGATCCCATTGAATTCAGGCCAAAATACATGACGTGATACACACTACCTTCTGTAATAGCTCTACCTTGATCGTCATAGCTTGGAATTCCAAGTATTTTTTCACGTTGTACCAAAATTCCCTGGCCATCTCCCTTCTCTCCATGGCACACTGCACAATAAATATTGTAAAGCCCCTTACCTTTAGTAAGATTCTTTTCAGTGTAAGGTAAAGGGTTCTTCAGCTCAGCCTTTGCCTGGGCATATCCCTCATTGGAATCCTCATATTCATATGGCATCCAACCTCTGGAAACGGTTCCTTCAACCGGTAACTTGGCTGCCTGTTCGTTCACAAAAATATTATATTCTCCATAGGTGTCATATGGAACAGACTCATACATATCCGGGAAATACTGATAATTAGGACTGTCCTTATTGAAACAAGAGGTAGCTGTTACCGCTATAACAAAAAGTACTATGGATTTTTGAAATAAACTTTTCATGTTGTTTATTTATTATCTATTAAATTAATTTCGAGTGCACCTGTATCGTATAAAAATTTGGAAAGCTGGTTCACATCGTGATTTTCTACATCAATTTCCATAAGAAAATGATCATCTGTTGTTCTTACATCAGGATTTTCAGCTTCCTTAAAAGGCCACAATTTACTTCTCATATAAAAGGTGATCACCATAAGGTGAGCTGCAAAAAACACTGTTAATTCAAAAATAATAGGCACAAAAGCAGGGAGATTCGCCAGAAAGCTAAAACTAGGTTTCCCACCAATATCCTGAGGCCAATCTTGAATCATCATGTAATTCATCATAACGATAGATACTGCAAATCCTACCACCCCATAAAGAAATGAGGTAATGGCGAGTCTTGTTGGCTCCAACCCCATTGCTTTGTCTAGCCCGTGAACAGGAAAAGGGGTGTAAATCTCTGCAATATGATACCTGCCTGCCCGTACTTCCTTTACAGCTTGTAGGAGTATATCGTCATCGGTATAAATAGCGTGTATAACTTTTGATGCCATCTTTTACTTATTATTAAGTTTTATTGCCTGAGCTACCCAGTCTTCCCGTTCTAATTCCCCGGGGAAGTATTCAATAATTTCGTTTAACAATTCAAAATCGATTGCTTCCAGTTTGCTAACCTGACTGAAAGTGTAAATTCCCAACTGGTGCAAACGCTGTTGCATCAAAGGCCCTACAGATATCAGTTTAGTGAGATCATCAGCTTTTTGGGCTGATGGACTAAAAGTTCCTATTCTTTCCAGCATTTGATCAATTCTGCCTTTTTGAACTTCAGAAGTAACAAGAGTGTCTGCATTTACCGTTGGATTATGACCATCATCCTCCAGGGTGTTTACAAAAGGCTCTCTAACAAGTGGTGTGTAATGATTTACATCGTCCCCATGCTCTGCCCGTAATTTTTTATACTTGGCACTGGAAGCTTTTAAAATTGTCTTCACCTCTGCCTGAGCAATCACTGGGAAACTTCGTGCATATAAAAGGAACAACACAAAGAAGAAACCAATAGTTCCAATGAAAATACCAATATCCACAAAAGTTGGGGAGAACATGGTCCAGGAAGACGGTAAGTAATCCCTGTGAAGCGAAGTAACAATAATTACAAAACGTTCAAACCACATCCCAATATTTACAACAATAGAGATAAAGAAAGAGAACATGATACTGGTTCGCAATTTCTTAAACCACATAAACTGTGGAGAGAAAACGTTACAAATCATCATTGACCAATAAGCCCACCAATACGGACCTGTTGCCCTGTTAAGGAAAGCATATTGTTCATATTCCACTCCGGAATACCATGCCACGAATAATTCTGTAATATACGCGACCCCTACAATGGAACCCGTAATCATAATTACAATGTTCATCAATTCTATATGCTGAACTGTGATATAATCTTCAAGATTAGAAACCTTTCGCATTATAATAAGCAAGGTGTTCACCATTGCAAATCCAGAGAATACAGCTCCTGCAACAAAATAAGGCGGGAAAATGGTAGTATGCCATCCCGGGATAACCGAAGTAGCAAAATCAAAGGATACAATAGTATGTACCGAAAGCACCAATGGAGTAGCCAAACCTGCAAGCACCAAAGAAACCTCTTCAAAACGTTGCCAGTCTTTTGCCCTACCGCTCCATCCGAAGCTTAATATTCCATATATTTTTTTCTGAAAAGGCTTTACGGCCCTGTCACGTATCATTGCAAAATCAGGCAGCAAACCAGTCCACCAGAAAACCAGCGAAACAGAAAGATAGGTGGAAATCGCAAATACATCCCAAAGTAACGGAGAGTTAAAGTTCACCCACAATGATCCAAACTGGTTTGGGATTGGAAGTACCCAATATGCCAGCCATGGACGACCCATGTGGATAATTGGAAATAATCCGGCCTGCATTACAGAGAAAATTGTCATCGCCTCGGCAGAACGGTTTATCGCCATCCTCCATTTTTGACGGAATAATAATAATACCGCTGAAATAAGGGTACCGGCGTGGCCAATACCAACCCACCAAACAAAGTTTGTTATATCCCAGGCCCAGCCCACGGTTTTATTTAATCCCCAGGTTCCAATTCCTGTGGTGACCGTATAAATTATACAGCCTAAACCCCAGAGAAAAGCGATCAGGGCGATAGAAAATACTATCCACCAGGATTTATTCGCTCTTCCTTCAACCGGCCTTGCAACATCCACCGTTACGTCATGGAAGGTCTTATTGCCGGTAATTAGAGGCTTTCGTATAGGTGCTTCGTAATGAGACATATCCTTTTATAATTGATTCTTTAATTGTTTTTATTAAGCTTCTGAAGTATTCCTTACTTTCGTTTGATAAATCACATTAGGTTTTGTTCCAACATATTCCAGCAGGTGATACATTCTTTTATTTTCTTTCATCTCAACAATTTTGGACTCTTTATCATTAACATCTCCAAAATGCATGGCACCTTTATCACAAGCCGCAGAACATGCCGTATGGAATTCCCCATCCTTGATAGCTCTGCCATCTCGTTTTGCATCCAAGATAGTTTTTTGAGTTTTCTGCATACACATAGAACATTTCTCCATCACCCCTCTTGACCGAACGGTTACATCTGGATTTAAAACCATACGCCCAAGATCATTGTTCATATGATAATCAAATTCATCATTTTTTGCATAGTTAAACCAGTTAAAACGACGAACCTTATATGGACAGTTATTCCCACAATACCTTGTCCCCACACACCTGTTATACACCATTTGATTTTGGCCCTGACGTCCATGAACAGTAGCTGCTACAGGACAAACAGTTTCACAAGGAGCATGATTACAATGCTGGCACATTACAGGCTGAAATACCACCTGTGGATTATCTGCAGGAAGTTCAAGTTCTCCAAACTGAGAAAGTGAATCTCCTAATCCAGACATATTTTCTTTCTTATCTATATCTCCGGTAAAAGTATCTTCTGAAGAATAATAACGATCTATTCTCAACCAATGCATATCCCGGGACCTTCTAATTTCGGTCTTTCCTACTACCGGCACATTGTTTTCAGCATGACAGGCTATAACACAAGCACCACAACCAGTACAGGCATTTAAGTCTATAGAAAGATTGAAATGATGCCCAATCGATCTGTCAAAACTTTCCCAAAGGTCAACTTCAGGAGAAGTAACAGGAGTTGGAATATGATTAAGGGAAACTTCAGGAACCATGTTCCACTCACGAACGTCTTTAGTGTTGAAAATCTCAAGGGTTGTTTCCTTGATAATATCACCACGTCCCATCAGCGTATTTTGTAATTGAACACAGGCAAATTCATGTATTCCCGATGCTTTTTCCAGGGAAACATGCTGCACAGATTTAAAACCTTTATATAAAGGAAAGGCATTAACACCTACCTGCATCTCTTCTTTAATTCCTTCTTTTTTTCCATAACCAAGCGCCAAACCTACAGATCCCCTGGCTTGTCCGGGTTGAATAAGTACCGGTACATTCTCAAGAACCACATCATCCATTTTTAGATTGACATAACTTCCGTTAAGTGCTCCGTTGGCAACATTTTCATTAATTAGGTCAAGCCTAACTGCATCTTCCTGAGAAATTGTTAGGTAATTGTCCCAGGACGTTCTTGTCAAAGGATCAGGCATTTCCTGCAACCACGGGTTATTGGCCTGCTGCCCGTCACCCATTGCTGTTTTGGTGTAGAGCGTTAGCTCAAGACCACTGTTTTCAGAACTTTGATTAAGGTTTCTTAAAGAGGCAGCATTATTTAAGGTAGCTCCAGTTTGATTTCCAGCTTCTGCTGCTACAGGCGAAGCACCTTCAAAAACACCATCATGAAGCGCTTCATTCCAGGTTACTGAACCTAAAGACCCATTCCAGGTTTCTTTGATATATTCGTAATATGTAGTAGAATTCTCGCTCCATTTTAATAAACACTCCTGAAATTGCCTTGTATCAAACAAAGGGCTAATTGTAGGCTGCATCAAACTGAAATTATTCCTGGTGAATTGAACATCACCCCAGCTTTCAAGATAATGAGGAGTGGCCGCAATGTATTTACAAAGTTTGGCCGTTTCATCTTCCTTCATAGAAAATGCCACAGAAACCTCTACTTTTTTCAATGCTTCAACAAATTCTTCTGAATTAGGCAAACTATACGCAGGATTAACACCTGCTATAAGGATAGCACCAACACTTCCGCTATTCATTTCTTCCACCAGCTTCAGTACTTCTTCAGCATTCCCCTGACGGATCATTCGTGGATTAGCAGTATCTATAACCGTACTTCCAAGGGTTTCATTAATAGCAAGCGCTATCGCTTGTGCATCAAAATCAGGCAAGCCGGTTACAACAACCGAATTACTTCCGGATTTTCTTAAATTATTTGCCGCTTTTACAACAGCATCATCAATATTTGCCGGCAAGTCACTTGAAGAAGCACCGCCAGAAATATAATTATATAAGGAAGCTAAA
Source organism: Gillisia sp. (assembly GCA_046496275.1). Lineage (GTDB taxonomy): Bacteria > Bacteroidota > Bacteroidia > Flavobacteriales > Flavobacteriaceae > Gillisia. The sequence goes on along the minus strand of JAWOHC010000144.1, from coordinate 3,213 downwards.
ACCGCTCTTTGTTGAGACGGGGTTACCGGCACACGTTTATCCGCATTTGCCCCGGTTAAAGACATATTTGACTCAAACTGAATATGGCGGGACATCGTTCCGCTATCCGGCACTCTTGTTTTAGCATAGGAAGCATCATATCCGCCACCTTGCCAGTCCCCAAGGAAATCGGCACCTACAGAAACAATTGTTTGCGCCTTGGACATATCATAATTAGGCAAAGCCCGAAAACCATATTTTGCCTCAAAAGCACTTAGGGCGGCATCTTCTGAAACGGCATCGTAAACTACATGACGTACATTACCGAATTTAGCCGAAAATTCATTTATAACCTTTGTAGTAGATGGACTTGCAAAAGTTTGCGTAAGAAGAACAATTTCCCCCTGCACACTTTGTAACGAATTCATTATTTCCTGATCAAAATTATCCCAGGAAATATTTTGTCCATCCATCATAGGCCTCTTAACACGCTGACTGTCATACATAGACAAAACAGATGCGTGAACCCTGGCATTAACACCTGCTTTTGCAGTAGCCGAAGCATTGTTCTCTATTTTAATAGGACGACCTTCCCGTGTTCTCACCAATACGCTGGCAAAATCAAACCCGTCGGCAATAGTAGTAGCATAAAAATTCGCTACCCCGGGAACAATCTGGTCCGGTTGCACTACATAAGGAATAGACTTGATTACGGGACCTTCACAGGCAGCCAAAGAAGCCGCAGCTGTACTGAAACCAACATATTTCAAGAAATCACGACGAGTGGTAGAAGATCCGGATAAAGACTCCTTATCACCCAAAAACTCATCGGTTGGGATTTCTTCTGTAAATTCTTTTTGTTGGAGCGTCTCAACAATGGAGCTGTTTTCGTTTAGCTCCTCAACACTTTTCCAGTATTTCTTGTTTGATGACATATATATAAATATTATTACTTCTTAATTAAATAACCTGAATTACCAGGGATACTACTAGTAGTGACATTTTGCGCATTCCAATCCACCTAACTGCGCGGCGGTTAACTCTTCAACCCCATACTTATTCGATAATTCTTCGTGAATCTTCTCATAATATTCATTTCCTTCCATGTTCACGTTGGTTTCACGGTGACAATTAATACACCAACCCATCGTTAACGGCGCAGACTGATAAACGATTTCCATCTCTTCAATGGGACCATGACAGGTTTGACATGCGATTCCGGCAACAGTAACATGCTGGGAATGATTAAAGTAAGCGAAATCAGGTAAATTATGAATTCTCACCCATTTCACTGGCTTGGTTTCGCCAGTGTATGATTGAGATTCGGGATCCCAACCAACGGCATCATATAATTTAGCGATCTCATTATCATAAAATTCTTTTGAGTATTCTTCAGTAGCAGTCTCAGGAGCCACCTCCCCAATAGATACGTGGCAATTCATACACACATTTAAAGAAGGGATTCCTGAATGCTTGGATACCGATGCTGAAGAGTGGCAAAAATTACAATCTATTTGGTTATCACCCGCATGAATTTTGTGAGAATAGTGAATAGGCTGAATTGGCTGATAGCCTTGATCTATACCTACCTGCATAAAAAATCCATACACGAAATATCCTGCAGCCAATAAAACGATCACAGAAGTAACCAATACTAAAAACTGGTTTTGAACAAATGCCTTCCAAATTGGAGTGCCACCCACTTTCTTAGCCGGTAACTCAACCCCGCTTGCCACAGCAAATTTTCTTAAAGTTCTATTTACAAGAAAAAGAATTAATAACAGCATTAAGAGAACAAATGCCAGGATACCCAGGATGATATTATTTGACACACCACCAACTCCAGGGCCAGCCTCGCCGGCAGCAGCAGGACCTGCAGCAACTGGAGGAGCCGGCTTAGGCAGCTCGACATACGCCAGCAAATCCCCGATTTCGGCATCGGTTAAAGCCGGGAATGCAGGCATTGCTGTTTTGTTATACTCTTCGTAAATAGCTACGGCCTGGGCATCTCCAGAATTTACCATCGCTAAAGAATTACGAATCCAGGTATTTAACCAATCACGGCTATATTTTTCTGTTACCCCGTGCAAAGCAGGGCCAATACCTTTTGCATAAGGCTTATGACAGGCCGCACAAAGCGAATTGAATAATGTTTTCCCGTTTACAGGATCTCCTAAATCTGATCCCGGAGCAGTGGCTGCCTCTTCCTGTGGCTGCACATCATCCGGAGCAATATCGCTTTCCTGAGAATAAGCAAAATCGGAAAATGAAAACAGAAATAAAGCTGATAAAATCAGCAGGCGTGTGGTTGAATGGCGGAATTTCACCTTTTTCATATTGTAAGTTGAATTAACGTCTTATTGTTTGGCACGATTTTTCATAATTATTCTAATCAATGATTATAAGCAAGCGCACCCTAAAATTCAGGGACAAAAGTAATACTTAAAGTCGATTTTAGAAATCTTATGGAAGTGTTAACTCGCAATTTATAACTGTTCTAAATAATAAATTAACCCCCGTTTAAGTTATTAATATTTACTTTTACACCAAACCTTTTTAAAATGAGAATATTAAAATTAAAAGATTGTTTTTTCATGGGTGTGTTGTTGCTTGGAATTAGTTCCAGCCTGAGCGCACAAACCGGGCAAATCAATATCCAGCAAAATGACCTTATCCCAGAGCTACTGTCTCTGAAATCGGAAATGACTAAAGACGGGAAGCTTGGAGAACGCTATACAATCCAGCTATATTACGGAAATAACAACGCTGCAAGCAATGTGATCAAGGAATTCAGGGCAAAATACAATTCCATGCCTTCTTCTGTTGTCTACGAGACCCCAAACTATAAAGTTTGGGTTGGAAAATTTAGAAACAGACTAGAAGCAGATAGAGCATTATTAAAAATTAAGGCCGATTTCCCCTCTGCATTTATCCCAAAACCCCAGAGAGGATAAACAATATAAAAATAAAAATAAAAAAAACTCCGGCGGGAACACCCCCTGCCGGAGTTTTTTTTATTAGACATCAATCTTCCGCAGAACCACTCTTTTCAAGATAAGAGAACGCTAATTCGCTTTCATTTAAAACACGGCAAAAAATCACTTCGAAAAACATTATTCTGAACAAATTTCTGCAAAATAATTATCCTACAAATACGCATTTCTGTTGAATTTTTAAAGATCAAACGGCAGAGGCCGACACGCTTGGGCGAGAGCTTTTCGACTGAGTGGCGTG
>JAWOHC010000031.1:0-5004 GCA_046496275.1 Gillisia sp. | reverse complement strand
CAAACCTGCCACACGTTCCTTAACCATCTCTTCTTTAAGCTCCAACGCTTTCTCCAGCATGATGTCTTCTAAATCCGGAATCAATTTTTCCAAATAATTAACAACTGCTTCTTGTTTTTCGATTTCTGATTGACCAGGTTTATCCATGATTGCCCTAACTTCTTTCATCTCATCATCAGTGACCAAAACCTTAAGGTCATTTTCCATAAAATCTTCCCAAATTGCTTGCTGCAGCTCATCCAAGAAACTTTCTTTCTCTTGATCACTGCCGGAAGCTACGCCCAACAAGTCAAAAATGTTTTGCGCTTCAAGTGGTGATTTTTGGAACAATTCCGCCACCTATAAAAATTCCACCGGTAGCTTTGGTTTTCAAGGCAAATTGATTGGCTTCCGTGGCCAGGTATTTCACAAAAAGATCTATGGTTTCTTTACAAACAGGGTAATTGCCCTCCAAAGCACCAGCACTTATAACGGCTGCCGGATCTTCATGTAAAATTCGCGCTTTAAACCAGGTAGGTTCGTTTATTCCCCTGAAATTTATAAGGAATTGGTAAATGTCATAAATCCCGGAACCGGAGATGATCCTTTCCCAACTCACCAATCCATATTTTTTATGAAAAAAATGCCATAAATCAGTGTCGAACTGGTTTCGGGGACTAAATTCAGTGTGTCCACCTTCGGTTGCAAATGGATGATACGCCTTTCCATCCCAAAATAATCCTGCTTCTCCAAGTCCTGTACCCGGGGAAATAATGACTGCATTTCCGGGAACTTCTGATCCCTTTCTTATTTCCTCAAAATCGGAATCTTCCAGCGCGCCCAATCCAAAAGCATTGGCTTCCATATCATTTATAATCGCAACGTTCTTAATACCAAGTTCCTTCCGAATATCTTTTTCATCGATTATCCACGGAAAATTTGTACCCTTTACCACACCTTTATTTACCGGCCCGGCAACCCCAAGACATACACTATCTATTTCCGGGAGATCCTCCTTTTTAAATTTCTTAACAATTTCCTGAAAAGAAGAGTGCTCTTTGGTGCTATAGGATTTTTCTTTTAAAGGCTGGAGCGCTCCATCATCTATTTGATAAAGCGATAAATTGGTCTTGGTCCCCCCAACATCAGCTGCCAAAACATGGCCTGTTAATTCTTTGAGATCTTTCTGCTTCGCAAAAGCAAGCGGAAACTTATAATTTCCTTGAGAGTTAATTTTAAAACCTATAGATCGTTCCATAAATACCGACTAAAATTTCAGAGAATACCGTTTAAATATACAATAAAATCAACGTAACAGTGAAAACCTGCAGGGATTATAATTGGGCTGCTAAAGCTTGAAAAACACTAATAGTCTTGGAAACGCGCCCCTTAAAAATCAGGAGGAAATCGAAATCACAAGCGCATAAGATGATAAATATCAGTTAATTAAAGGATTAAAAACTATGGATGTTTTAGTATCTTTAATAGGTATAGATGCCTTAAAAATTAATTATATGCGAGTTACTGTAAGACGAAAAAACATCAAATTTATTCCGGATTCCAGTCGGATCATTGCCAGGTTTTTTATGAGTGGGGAGTTAAGAACCCAGCAACTCATAATGAGAGTCATCAACCTTTCAGATGACAAAGTTAACTTGGCCCTCGAGCAAACCTTAAGGGAATTTGCAAACAGGCACCGGAATATCTCCAGGGTTTTCCTGAATCACGCAGTTGAAATACAGGACATCATTGAGGGCATGGAAATTAATTTTGACCAGTTGTCCTTAGACCGTAAATTGTTGATAGGAGCCTACTGTACCAGTGAATATGCTATAGAATCGGCAGCTATTTTCAATCCTTCCATAATTGAGGATTTTGATCAAACCTATTTGAAACCAGGGGAAAAGAGAGTCATTATCTCCTTTCGGGCTACCGGAGAAGGCCATATTTCCTCATTGGTATTTAGAAGAGCTATTCTGGACAGAAATAATGACTTAATAATTAGCCGGGTTGGTGATAACATCGATGTACCGGTAATCACTCATAAAAAATTATATGATAAGAAAAAATTTTGTGATAAGCTGAAGGAAATGAATATTCCTGAAAAATACTCACACAATATCATGAATGATCTTCCGGATAAATTTGAACATTATTTGTTGAAGAGTGAAGTAGAAAAAGTTTTGCACAATAGCTCCTTATCCACCGATAAAAAAATCGCGCTTGAAGAGATGACCTGGCTTGTAGATTCTTTCTACGATATTAAATTCCACAAAGATTCTGATCTTACTGAACGGGTAATTTTCCCTATCTCGGATGCTGAAAAGAGTGGGATAGAAGATGCAAGATTTGTGCATTTTACTGATGATGATAATAGCGTTAAAATATTTGCTACTTATACCGCTTTTAATAGTAAAACGATCCTTCCAAAGCTAATATCTACAGAGGATTTTTATAAATTCCGGGTCATGCCGATGCATGGAAATGGCGCCAGAGATAAGAATTTGGCGTTATTTCCAAGAAAGATCAAAGGCAAATATGCAATGCTTGCAAGGGTGGATGGTGTAAATAATTATATCATGTATTCGGACAGCACAACGCTATGGAATAATCCTGAAATTCTCCAACAACCCAAATACCCCTGGGAGTTTACCCAGATTGGGAATTGCGGATCCCCCTTATGGACGGAAGAGGGTTGGTTAATTATCACCCATGGAGTTGGAACCATGCGCCGTTATTGCATTGGTGCTTCCTTGTTTGATCTGGATGACCCTACAAAAGAAATAGGACGCCTGGAAGAACCATTGCTCACGCCAATGGAACATGAAAGAGAAGGCTATGTGCCAAATGTGGTTTACTCTTGCGGTTCGCTTATTCATAACAACAATCTTATACTGCCCTATGCCGTATCCGATTATTCTTCTACATATGGTGTTGTGGATATGACTGAATTACTGGATGCTCTAAAAAGATCGAAAAAGCTCTGAGAGATTGGTCTGGAACAACAAAATTATTATAGCCGTTACGGATTCTTAATCAAAAACCTCGGGGCAAACCCAAGAGGTATGAATTAGAAAATACTTTTTAAAATTCGATGAATGAAATTCATTTCGGGCAGGCCTAGGGGAAATAAACCCTCGATGAGGGATTAAATTGAAGACCTCCTTATGTCATCAAAATAGGGAGTACTTTTCTCTTCTACACACTTAGCAGCATAAAGATAAAGTGCAGCACTCCAGGTTTGCCAATCCTGTCCTGCAGGTTTTCCATTCTCCGGTCTATGCCACTCATTAAATCCGAATTCGAGATTTTTCTTTTTGGAAAGTTTTACAAGTTTAGAGAGCGCTACAAGTTTTTCTTCCGCAAGACTGTAGTTTTTGGAGGCCACCAATGCGGCTATATAAATACCACATACAAAAGGCCAGATTCCGCCATTATGATATTCCCTTGGTTTATTATGAAGCGCATACCTTTCATTCCAGTCGGAATCTTCAGGCTTGACAAAAGGAAAGAAATTTGGGGGAAGATCCACATTTAGCTCGTTTTTTTCCATCATTGCCAGACACTCTTTTTCTATCCAGTTAATTATTTCTGCTGAACGTTCCTGTGAAGAAATTCCGGAGAGAATAGCCAGACTATTTCCTAAAAGATCAAAACGCTCACTACTAAGAATTTTATAGGACCACAGCGCATAATAAGGTTTATTCTTTAGTACCAATCCTTCATGCACATGCCTATGCATTTTTTTTTCGGTTATGGTAAATCGTTCCATCTCCGCACGTACTTTTTCTGCCCTCTTGTTTTGACCGAACATTTTTAAATACGTATACACAAGGCTATTCACAAACAAGCCATATCCCAGAACCCATTGTTCATCCCTCCAATCGCTGGTAGGTTGTTGTGCAACCAAATACTGATTTGTTGGACTTTGGTATTCCATCCACAAAAGAGCTTTGTTTACAGCAGTGTCTAAAAATTCAGGTTCATCAATTACTTGCCTGAAAATACCTACTCCAACCAGGAACAAAGGAGTTGTATCACTGGCTCCCCTATCGTCCTTATCATGAACCAATGAGGTAATATGCCCTTTTTCAGATTGAGTTTCAGCAAGCTTTTCAAGAACCTTTCTGATACTGCTAATAAGAATAGGATTATTTGTTACTGCTATCCCAAGTATGGAAAACATCAAATCCCGGGTATAAGGTTCTGGATATCCCCAGGCGGCAGTCCTGGGAAGTCCATGATACGCACCCTCAGAATTATTAAGAAGTACTTCCAAAGCTGCTTTTTTTGCAGACGCTATCAAAAGGAGATTTTCTGAGTTCATCGATGAATCCTTATTTAATTCCAAGTTTATCATGTACAATATCTATAAACCGCTGCGCCACAATTTTATAATTGAAATTCCCCTCAATATGTTGACGTGCTTCTTCCCCCATTTTATCCCTTAGATCTGGATCCTGCATAAGCCTTAGAAGATCCTGGGCTATATCCTGAACATTTGCCCTGTAATCTACAGTTCTTGGAACGTCAAATATAATTTGGTGATTTTTTTCATAACCAGATTCTTTTCCAAGAATTACATGGTCTACATCAATTTTCTTTGCTATTCCGGCGAGCAATGCGGTTTTTTCATGGATGAGTGTATCCAACATTCCCATGGCATTGATCCCGATAACGGGTTTTCCGCAGGCCCCCGCCTCCACCTGGGGCATTCCAAAACCCTCCAGCCTGGAAGGACCTGCATAAATATCGCAGGCACCAATGAGATAGGGCATAAAATTCCGGGATACGGTATTGGTGGCATAAAATATTTTCTCTTTAATTCCAAGCTGCCTTGCCAACTCAAGGTCTTTGGTGTTTTGTGCTATTGTGCGGGGTTGGGGCCAAACTTTACAAATATATTTCCAGCTGGGTGCTTTCGCATCAATAATTGCAAGTGCCTGCATAACCTCCTGAGCTCCTTTAGATGCTGCATCCCCACCAACAGTAAGGAGCATGATCTGGTCTGGGGAAATCCCCAGG
>JAWOHC010000018.1:0-11675 GCA_046496275.1 Gillisia sp. | reverse complement strand
TCCCTAGTTTATGATAAAAAGGCATGAGATTTCAGTTTTTAAATTAATACTTCGGAAGAAAAAAATTCATTATTCTTATTAATTCTGAAGTTTATCATCCAAAGTAACAAATATCGCTATTTATATTGAAAATTTCTCTTAAAGAAGGATTAAAAGAACTTTTGAATTTCCTATTTCTGTGAACAGGTAGTAGCTCCTTATATTTCAGGAATACTGAAAGTACCATAAGCATCTTTTATTTTATTTGCGCTGTTGAACATTGCAAAACAGGGGGTTTTAAATGTCTCCAAAAACATATGAAGCATTGGAAATTCTCAGGATTTAATTTTAATTTTTGGAAGGAATTTTCCTGTTTTCATTTTATAGATTTCATATTCCGGGAACTTTTCTTCCAGTTTCTTTTCCTCATACCTACTTTTAAAATCAAATAAAATCAGCAAAAGAAAAGAAATAAACAATCTATAACCTGAACCCTGAAAAACAGCAATGGAAAAAATTATGATAAGGATCCCGGTATAAATGGGATGTCTTATCCATTTAAAAACACCATTGGTGAGTAAGCTCGAATATTCCTTTGGAGTTGGAAAAGGAGATAGGTTTTTATTGAGCTGAAAAAAGGCTACTATTATGAGCACTAAGCCAATAATTCCAATTAAAACCAAAATAAAATTTAAAAAAAAGGGAATTTCAAAAGAGAACAGCATTACGTCCAACAAAAAAGCAAAAAAGAGGAGTATTTGTAATGCCACATAAATAATATCTTTCCCCGATACCTTCATACACTGTAAAAGATTTGTTCCCCAAAATCAAGGCATTTGGTTTTAGCAAGTTGTTTCAAATGCCAGGGATTTCATCGGGATTTTGGCAATTACTTATAGATCCAAAACATTAATAGCATTTCGTTGCAGTTCTATTTTTCCGTCGATTTCAAGTTTTTTCAATAATCTTGATATTACTACCCGGGAGGTATGCAAATCGTAGGCTATTTCCTGATGTGTTACCTGTAACAATTCATTTTGATTGATCTTTGCTTTATCCTGAAGGTACCTCATAAGACGTTTATCCATATTTAAAAAAGCAACGGTATCTATGGTTTCCAACATTTCGGTAAGCCTGGAATGATAACTGTCAAACACGAAGTTGCGCCAGCTTTTATATTTGGAAGTCCATTCCTCCATCTTTTGAATAGGGATCATGATAAGTTGAGTTTCCTTTTCAGCAACCGCACGAATTTCGCTTCGGGTTTGCCCTAAACAACAGGACAGGGTCATCGCGCAGGTATCCCCGCTTTCCAGGAAATAGAGCAGCAATTCATCCCCTTCTTTATCCTCCCTTAGGATCTTGATGGCACCATCTATAAGCAAGGGAAGAAATTTTACATAATCCCCATAATCAATGATCTTCTCGTTTTCATGAAAGGTTTTTAGGATCCCTGTTTCTGCTATTTCTTCAAGCAGGGCATCTTCAAAAATACCTGAATAGGCTCTTTTTAACTCGTCTAACATTTACTTACTTTTTTCAAGGGTTAAAAATAGGGTTTTTAACCCGGATTATTCCCCTTAAAACCAAAACCCCAAACTAAAAAACCATTGACTTCTTTTAATTTCCGGGGAAAAAGAATATTTCACTTCTACAGGACCCAAAAGTGTCTCCAAACCATACCCCAACGCATATCCTGAATATTCCGGGGAGGAAAACCAGTTTCCGGAACTATACAAATTGTTTTCTACGTTGGCAAAATTGGCACTGGCGGTGATATGATTTTTATTAAAGATCTCATAATCCAATTCCACCAAGCCTTTGATAAAACTATCTCCGGAAATACTTATAAAATCATACCCATAAAACGGGACGAAATTATTGATAAAATCATTTCCATAGCCGCCCAAAAAGAAATCCAGGGTGTTGCTTCCATCGGTGCCTATCCTAAAACCCGATTCAGAAAATATCCTTCCGCTGAGCCTTGGAAGTATGGGAAACACATATCCCACCTTACCTTTAGCGATAGAAAATTCGGAAAAATTGTTGTTATAATCTGAAGAGAATAAGTATAGATGAAAATCCCCATCAAAATAAACGCCCTTTTTAGGGAAGTATTTATTATCGAAACTATCCATTTTCAGATACCCAAAGCCGCTGTAGTAGTTGCTATTCTCAAAAACAGCAGAGGCCAGGGGATTACCAGGATTTTCAAGCAGGGTTTCAGAGGTAATCTTTAAATGTTTGTGCTCCACGCCAATTCCCAGGGAAAAAACCTGCTTAAAGAAGGTTTCCCCATATAATTGATTGGTATAATCCTTATAATCAACTTCTATCTTGTTAATCCCAATATTTCCATTCCCGGCATTCTCCCTGGCAAAATCAAAGACCACTCCTTTATTGAAATTATTGTACCTGGATTTCACCCCTAAACTCCAGTAGTAGCCTTTATCGATATAATATTGAAAATTATATCTAAAATTATCTCCCAATACAACATCCAGGGAGGCAACATCATTCGTAAAAAAGGAACTTTTTCTTGTTAGGTTAATCAATGCTCCGCTTTTATAAAGATCATCATAATGAAGGGACAATCTCAGGGAGGTTTTATTTTGACTTTCTTCCAGCTGAATAGCCAGTGTATATGAAGTGTCTATGGGAAAAAGATTGTAATTGATCCTGTCAAAATTCCCCGTAGCGGAAAGATTATTAATACCATCTGCCAAATCCTCCATGGTATATCCCAGGCTGTGTTTAAGCCTTAATTTTCCCAGAATATAAGACCGCGGATAGGAGTTATTGCCCTCAATTGTAAGGGAACTTATATTAATGCTATCAATTGGTTTCACTTTTTTAAACCTTAAAGGAGCTGCTGTTTGCTTCTCTGCTATTAGCTTCAATTCCTCTATTTTTGCCCTTGTTGCAACTTCCCCGGAATCTATTATAGAAGATCCCTTATCAAATGACAATATATTAAATTTGGAAATATCGGGTTTAATATAGAGATCTGTCATCGTAATTTTTTGACGCATTTCACTTATAGTCCTGAAATTACTTATTTGTGTTAAGATATCAAAAACACTTTTAAGCTGTTCCCTGTCCACCAGACTATCCTGAACATCGACTCCAATTATAATATCGGCTCCTCTTCGTTTAAGTTCCTCTATAGGATAATTATTTGCAACTCCGCCATCTGTAAGGAGTTTTCCATCTATTCTTACCGGACTAAAAACCGAAGGAATCGCACTACTGGCAGAAACCGCCTTAGCTAAAGAACCACTATCCAATATTACCTGTTCCCCGGTTTCAATATTTGCGGCAACGCAAAAAAAAGGAATTGGTAAATTTTCAAATTCCCGAACATTTCCCAGATGCAGGGTAAGCCTTGATATTAAATTATAAATGTTCTGTCCTCTGGAAAGCCCGGAAGGAAAAGAAACTTTAAAACCATCAAAAGGAAGGGTGATCGCATATTTTTCAGTATCCTCTTTTTCATAAAAAGTTTTAGCGCTTCGCGGAACCTGATCCTGAATAAGAATATTAAAATTGATATCATGAAAAAGAGAATCCAATTGCGTCGCGCTGTATCCCGAAGCATATAATGCTCCAATAATAGCCCCCATGCTGCTTCCTCCAATGTAATCTATCTTTACTCCCGCTTCTTCAATAACCTTTAAAGCTCCTATATGAGCCAATCCTTTTGCGCCACCCCCACTTAAAACCACCCCCACTTTTACATCATTTTGTTCCTGGGAAAATCCCTGGAAAGAAATGATTATGAAAATTATCCAGATTAATTTTTTCATCTGTGTTTCTTAGTGCTTTTTATTGGTCATATGTAACATCCACAATAATCATCCACCTGTATATTGACGTGCCGTTATGGATGTTTCATTTATTCCTGATGATAGTTGCTGTGAATAATGTTTGCTTTTGCCTGGCCTACCAATTTGGACAACTCTTCCAATGATGCTTCTTTAATTCTTTTTAACGACCTAAAATGTGTTAACAATTCTACAACTGTTTTATCCCCAATCCCCGTGATTGCTTCCAACTCTGTATTTAAGGCTTCTTTACTGCGTTTATTTCTATGAAAGGTAATGCCAAATCTATGAGCTTCGTTACGCAATTGCTGAATAATTTTTAAGGTTTCCGATTTCTTATCGAGGTATAATGGAATAGAATCCCCGGGATAGTACAATTCTTCCAGCCTTTTAGCGATTCCAATGATCGCTATTTTCCCTCTTAAACCCAATGCTTCCAATGCTTTTACTCCTGAAGACAGCTGACCTTTTCCTCCATCTACAATAATGAGTTGAGGCAAAGGTTCCTCCTCTTCCAGCAGTCTTTTGTATCTTCTAAAAACCACTTCTTCCATAGAGGCAAAATCATCCGGCCCTTCAACAGTTTTGATATTAAATTTACGATAATCCCTTTTACTTGGTTTTCCATTTTTAAATACCACACAAGCGGCTACCGGATTGGTTCCCTGAATGTTTGAATTGTCAAAACATTCAATGTGCCTGGGTTCCACACTTAGCCTAAGGTCTTCCTTCATTTGAGCCATAATACGGGTTACGTGCCTGTCCGGATCTACAATTTTCATCTGCTTAAATTGCTCCTGCCTGTAGTAACGTGCATTTCTGATAGAAAATTCTATGATTTTCTTTTTATCGCCCAGTTTCGGAATATGAATAACAACATCTTCTCCAACATCTACCTTAAAAGGTACATAAACTTCTTTTGAATTTGATTGAAACCGCTGCCTGATCTCCACAATCCCCAGTTCCAGCAATTCCTTATCGCTTTCATCGAGTTTCTTTTTCATTTCAATAGTGTGGGAGCGAATAATGGCACCATGAGAGATCTGAAGAAAATTCACGTACCCGTAACCCTCATCACTTACAATGGAGAAAACATCTACATTATTGATCTTTGGATTTACAACTGTAGATTTTGATTGATAGTTCTCCAAAACATCAATCTTTTCCTTGATGCGCTGTGCATCTTCAAATTCCATTTTTTCCGAATGAGCCTTCATCTGGTGGCGGAATTGCTGCAGGGAATCCTTAAAATTCCCCTTCACGATCTGCCTTATGGCTTCTATATTTTCACTATACTCTTTTTCTTCCTGAAAAGCTTCACACGGCCCTTTGCAATTTCCCAAATGGTATTCAAGGCATACCTTATATTTTCCATTCTTTATTTTTTCTGAAGAAAGATCGTAATTACAGGTGCGCAGTTGATAAAGACCTTTTATCAAATCCAGCAAGGTGTTTACAGTTTTAAAATTGGTAAAAGGCCCATAATACTCACTTCCGTCCTTTATTAATCTCCGGGTAGGGAAAACCCTGGGAAAGCGTTCGTTCTTAATACATATCCATGGGTAGGTTTTATCATCCTTGAGCATCACGTTGAAACGTGGCTGATATTTTTTTATCAGGTTATTTTCCAGCAATAAAGCGTCGGTTTCAGAAGCTACCACAATATGTTTAATATCGTGAATCTTCTTAACCATTACACTTGTGCGGTGATTGTCATGGGTTTTATTGAAATACGAAGTAACTCTTTTCTTCAGGTTTTTAGCCTTCCCCACATAAAGGATGCGCCCATTCTTATCGTAATACTGATATACTCCGGGACTTTGGGGTAAAGTTTGCAACTGTATTTCCAATGCAGGTGTTTCCATTCCTCCAAAGATATTACATATTCCCGGGAGCGTTAAAATAAGCGCGAACAACAAATGTTAAAATTTTAATCTGAGGAAAAACCAATATTTAAAAAGGGAATTCCGTAGTATTTTGGATTGATAATTTAAGGTATTTATAGGATTGCCTAATTAATCATTTTACTACCTTGCGACCATGGAAAAAACAGTAATAGGACGTTTTGATAAGGCAGATTTCCCATTATTACACCTGAAAGATATCTCTGTTAAAATTGACACAGGGGCGTATACCTCATCCATTCACTGTGATAATATCTATGAAAAAGAGGGCTTTCTTCACTGTACTTTTCTGGATGAGGAACATCCGCTTTACAATGGAAAAGAATTCATTTTCAGGGATTATGACATAGTATTTGTGAAGAGCAGTAATGGTTTGATACAAAAGAGGTTTCAGGTTCAATCTACCATAAAAATTTTTGAAAAGGTTTTTAAAATTTCCCTTTCTTTGTCTGCCCGGCAAGAGATGCGATATCCGGTATTGATAGGACGAAAGTTCCTTAGCAAAAAATTTATAGTAGATCCCGAGTTATTAGATATATCTTACAATTTAAAAAACGATGAACATAAAAATCCTCTCCAGGAATAGCAATCTTTATTCCACCCAAAGGCTTATTGAAGCCGCAAAGAAAAGACATCACCATGTAGAAGTAATCGATCCGTTGAAATGTGATTTGATCATAGAGAAACGGAAACCGTCAATCTTTTACAAAGGACGAATGATCCTTGAAACCGATGCCGTGATTCCAAGGATTGGAGCTTCTGTAACATTTTATGGAACTGCGGTGGTACGACAGTTTGAGATGATGGGGGTTTTTACAACTACCGAATCTCAATCCCTTGTAAGAAGCCGTGACAAACTAAGGAGTTTGCAGGTATTATCCAGAGCAAGACTTGGTTTGCCTAAAACGGTTTTCACCAATTACTCTAAGGATGTAGGCGAAGTGATAGACCACGTAGGAGGGGCACCTTTAATTATAAAATTATTGGAAGGAACTCAGGGTCTTGGTGTTGTTCTAGCCGAAACAAAAAATGCGGCAGAATCTGTAATTGAAGCCTTTAATGGTCTTCAGGCCAGGGTAATTGTTCAGGAATTTATAAAAGAAGCCGGTGGTGCCGATATTAGGGCGCTGGTTGTTGATGGTCATGTGGTTGGGGCTATGAAAAGACAGGGGAAAGAAGGGGAATTTAGATCCAACCTTCACCGTGGTGGTTCGGCTACTGTGATTGAATTAACCGATGAGGAAGAGACTGCGGCTATCAAAGCAGCCAAAGCTATGGGTCTTGGAGTTGCCGGAGTTGATATGCTGCAAAGTGCCAGAGGGCCCCTTATTCTGGAGGTGAATTCATCACCCGGCCTGGAAGGTATTGAAGCGGCAACCGGAAAGGACATCGCAAAAACCATTATTCGATATATAGAAAGAAACGTTTAGGACATGGCTCATATTGACAAGGATGATGTACTCGAAATTTTAGGTAAAAAAATCCATCCCGGAAAGGGAGCTGTGATCAATTTGAACATGGCAAAATTATATACCACTACTTCGGTTGAAGTTCCTGTTATTATTGAACGTTCTAAAAAACCGGGCCCCGTTATACTAATTACAGCAGGGATTCATGGGGACGAGATAAACGGCGTTGAAATTGTTCGCCAAATCATATCAAAAAATATAAATAAACCGGTAAAAGGAACCATCATTTGTATTCCGGTAGTAAACGTTTTTGGCTTCCTAAACCTGTCAAGAGAATTTCCCGATGGCCGGGATCTAAACCGGGTATTTCCGGGGACTAAAAATGGGTCGTTGGCCAGCCGATTTGCATTTCAGTTTTCGAGCAAGATTCTTCCCGTTGCCGATTTTTGCCTGGACTTCCATACTGGCGGTTCCAGCAGGTTCAATGCAGCCCAGCTGCGTGTTCATAAAGGGGATGAAAACAGCATGAAATATGCAAGGGTTTTTAATGCCCCTTTCACGGTGTACTCTAAAACCATTACGAAATCCTATCGTGAAACCTGTCATAAAGCAGGAAAAAAGGTGCTGCTGTTTGAAGGTGGGAAATCCATGGACAGCAATAAGGAAATCGCAAAACACGGGGTAGAAGGCACCATGCGTATCTTAAGCCACCTTGGGATGCTAAAACCCAGGTTTGTTTGCCCGGAAGCCCTTATGCCAAGTATTATCGTTGAAAATAGCACCTGGATGCGTGCAAAATATAGCGGTCTCCTCCATATAAAGGTCGAATGTGGGAAACACGTTGAAAAAGGAGAATATCTTGGTACTATTACCGATCCTTACGGGAAATTCAGGCATAAAATTTCCTCCCCGCACACAGGCCATATTATAAATGTAAATGAATCCCCTATTGTGTACCAGGGAGATGCCATTTTTCATATCACACTGCCACCAAAAATCCAGGATGAAGAGCTCATTGAGAAGTAAATACAGAACGCTACGGGAAGCGCTAACTTCTGAAGATATTGAAGCTCAAAGTCTGGAAATAGCCAACAACCTTCTAAAGCTTCCAATTTGGGAGTACGAATTCTACCACCTCTTTTTAACTATTTCAGAGAAAAAAGAGATCCACACAGAACCTCTACTTCATATTTTACAGGGAAAAGATAAAAACATAATTCTTTCCAAAAGCGATTTTAAAACGAGAGAAATGCAAAATTTTCTCCTTACAGATACTACCCTTATCAGAAAAAACGAATGGAATATTCCAGAACCTGTGGATGGTATTGAAGTTCCTGCATCTAAAATAGATGTGGTCTTTGTCCCTTTACTTGCCTTTGACAAATCCGGCCACAGGGTAGGTTATGGAAAAGGCTTTTATGACATATTCCTTGCCAGTTGCAGAAAAGATGTGGTTAAAATAGGACTTTCACTTTTTGAAGCAGAGGATGAAATTCCCGGAATTTTAAGCAGTGACGTAGCTTTAGACTACTGCGTAAGCCCACAGGATATCTATAAGTTTAAAAAATAGGTAAGTATATTTGCATTATTTTTAACATTGTTCTACATTTAGACTTCTATATATATAATTGATGCTCAACGACCTTCAGTTAAACAGTATTCTGGAAGATTTTGATATTGCCTACTGGAAAATCAATATTCTTACAAACGAAATTACGTGGTCCGAGCATTTTGAAGCGCTTGTAGGTAAACCTTCCTCCCAAGAATCCATTTTCAACTACTTTTTAAATAATATTCTCCACAAAGATTATAAATACGATTTCAGGACTGCCTTTGAGAGTCTTTCTTCCGAAACTCCGGAAATAAGCCAGGAAATAAAACTAAAGCTCCAAAATGATAAATACCGGTGGTTTGAATGCCGGAATTTGAAAAGTAAGGAAAACAGCAATAAAGACACTGCAGTATTGCTGTTCGTAAATATACACCAGAGCAAACGGGACCAATACACCATTGAGGAGAATTTTTTTTATTACCGGGAAACCGCAGAGATGACCTCTACCGGCGGATGGTACATAGATACCCTTCACAAGGCGATATACTGGGATGATGTCACCAAAAAGATTCTGGATTGTCCGGGTGATTACCAGGTGAATTATGATGAACGTTTACGTTTTTACGCCCCAGACCATCAGGAAAAAGCGCTTTCCATTTTTAATAAATGTGAGCAATACGGAATTCCCTTTAAAACCGAACTAAAAATGGTCACCCTTTATGGCAGAGAGTTTTGGGTAAGGGCTACAGGAAAGCCCGTTTATAATGAGGAACAGGAAATCATTGGAATTCGTGGTGTTTTTCAAAATATAGATGAGAACAAAAACAATGAGCTTAATTTACAAAACTCCCTGGATATTATTGCCGCCCAAAATTCAAGGTTGTTCAATTTTGCACACATCGTCTCGCATAACTTAAGGTCTCATAGCAGCAATCTTAGCCTCGTGGTTCAGTTACTTTCTGAAACCCAGCCTTTGAAAGATAAAATGGAGTTGCTGGAAAATATCTCTGATATTTCTGAAAACCTGGATGTCGCCATCTCTCAATTAAATGAAATAGTGACCCATCAGGATGTATTGACAAAAGAGCGAAAAACCACCAGTTTCAACAATGCACTGGATGTGGTTATGGCATCGGTATCTTCACTAATTAAAAGAGAAGGCGCTACCATTATTTCTGATTTTAAAACCCTGAAAGAAATTCAATATATTCCTGAATATCTTGAAAGTATTTTGCTAAATTTAATAACGAATGCAATAAAGTATAAACAGCCCGGTAGAAAACCTGTGATTTTCATTCAAACCTATCTGTTTAATGACCAATCGTTTATGGAAATAAGCGATAATGGAATGGGAATAGATCTCGATCAATTTGGGGAAAAAATGTTCGGGATGTATAAAACGTTCCATAGGAATTCCGATGCAAAAGGAATTGGCTTATTTATTACCAAAAACCAGGTAGAAACCCTGGGAGGTACCATTTCGGTTACAAGCACCGTAAATATTGGGACAACTTTTAAAATTAAATTTTAGATTAAAATGGGGCAAAAAATAGAATTGGCGTGTATTATCGATGATGATAAAATATACGTGAACTTAGTGCGGAAAATCATTGAGATCAAACATCTTTCTGAAAATTTACTGATCTTTAAAAACGGACTGGAGGCATTAGATTACTTCAAAGTGATCCTCACCAATATGACCGAAGACAAACTGCCGGAAATCATCTTCCTGGACCTTAATATGCCTGTAATGGATGGCTGGGAGTTTCTTGGGGAATTTATCAAGATCAAGAACAACTTCGATAAAAAGATTATCCTTTACGTAGTTTCTTCTTCCATAGATCCAAGAGATCTTGAAAGGGCGAAATCCTTTAATCTGGTGACAGATTATTTGATAAAACCTATTGAACTGAAAAAGTTTGAGCAGATATTTGACCGAGACGTGGCCTGATACCCTTATTTATTTTTTTCTTCCTCTTTATCTGGGAAAGCTCTTTTATTAAATAATAAAAGAAGCACCACACCTGTGCTTATTGCGGTATCTGCCACATTAAAAACCGGCTCAAAAAAAGCGAAGTTCTCACCACCCCAAAATGGGATCCATTCCGGTAAAATTCCATCATATAAAGGGAAGTATAGCATATCTACTACTTTTCCGTGGAATAAAGTGCCATAACCACCGGCATCAGGCATAAAAGTGGCTACTTGCCCGTAACTGTCATCGAAGATGATTCCGTAGAATACAGAATCTACTATATTTCCAAAGGCACCTGCAAAAATGAATGCGATCGCGGTAATCAGGATTCTGGATCCATTGTTTCTAATGGAATCCCACAACCAATATCCTATTCCTACAATAGCACCCAAACGGAACAAAGTAAGTAGTAATTTTCCATATTCTCCCGGGATTTTTGCCCCCCAGGCCATTCCCTCGTTTTCAACAAACAGGATCCTGAACCAATCCGTCACTCTAACTTCTTCTCCAAGAATGAAATTGGTCTTGATGTAAAATTTGGAAATTTGATCTATCAATAAGATCAAAATAATAATGATGCTCGCTTTTTTTAAGGACATGAAAGGTGTGTGTATTAAAACGGCACAAAAATACTAATTTTATTTAGTTTTCACGTACCCTGATATTTCCATTAATAGTTGTGAGGTGAATTTTGTTTTTTCCGGTGATATCTGGAGGAACCATTAGGTTTCCGTTTCTTGAGATTGCGGTGATCTCCGCATTTTTAGTTTGCACATCAATAGATCCGGTATAGGTATTTACAAGGGCATTTCCCTGAAAAGATGTAAGTTCACAGTTTCCCGATTTCAATTCGACTTCCAGATTCTTATACGTTCCGCTGCCGGAAACTGAGGCTATATTGGATTTTATAAACACCTCTAGACCTTCAGGAATTTCCAGCGTGATTTCAAGGGAAAAAACCTTGTGCGCGCTTAGTTTATCATATCCGCTTTGAAGAATCTCCCGGAAATGAGTAGTTAGAATCATCCTGTC
>JAWOHC010000420.1:0-2835 GCA_046496275.1 Gillisia sp. | reverse complement strand
TATTTTCCTTTTTTGAGCGTATTGATTACCTTGATGAACGTGTCCTGGAAAACATCTTCCGCAACATCCTTATCATAAACTTTGGAATAAATAAAACTGTAGATTCTGTGTTGGTGACGGGTAATTAAAATTGAGAGTGCATTTTCATCACCTTGAATATAGGTGCTTACTAAGGTAGCATCAGTTGCCTTTGTTCTATCCATATTAGTTACTTTAGTTCAGGTATCCGGGAACACCTCTGGGTTAGGTTTTTGACTTAAAAAGTAACTTTATGCAATAGGCAATAGATTTTTAGATTGTTCGTTGAAAGTCCAAATATAGCAACATATTTTTAACAATGACAAATTTTGGCTGAAAAATTTAACATAACTAACAGATATTGTTCACTTTTTACACTGCAGCTTATTGAGTACCTTTGCACTTTGTTATTAAAAAATTTCAATGGCTGTAGATCTTTTAAGTGTAAATCCGAAAGAAAATATTATAATTAAGGGAGCCAAACTTCATAATTTAAAAAATATTGATGTTATTATCCCTCGGAACAAACTCGTTGTAATTACAGGGCTTTCCGGATCCGGAAAATCCAGTTTAGCTTTTGACACGCTTTATGCGGAAGGTCAACGCAGGTATGTGGAAAGTTTATCTTCCTACGCCCGTCAATTCTTGGGGCGATTAAATAAGCCGAAAGTAGATTATATAAAGGGAATTGCTCCTGCCATTGCCATTGAACAAAAAGTGAATTCTACCAATCCCCGCTCAACGGTTGGCACTTCTACTGAAATTTACGATTACCTCAAATTGCTTTTTGCCAGGATTGGGAAAACATATTCACCTGTTTCAGGGCATGAAGTGAAAAAAGATACGGTTACTGATGTTATCTCCTATATAAAAGGCTTTCCGGAAGGTGAAAAGTTGCTGCTCCTCTCCCCTGTTCACGTGGAAGAAGGAAGAACGCTGGAAGAAAAGCTGAAGGTTTTGCTTCAGCAGGGATACAGCCGAATTAAAGTAAAAGACAAGGTCGTTAGAATCGATGAAGCAGATTTGCCCAAATTAAAGGAAAAAGATGTTGCCCTGGTTGTGGACCGGATAGTTACCAAGAATGATGAAGATTTTTATAACCGCCTGGCAGATGCCACACAAACCGCATTTTTTGAGGGAAAAGGAGCTTTGTTCATCGAAAGTCTTTCCGATGCTAAAACGAGGCATTTCAGCAATAAATTTGAACTTGACGGAATTACTTTTCAGGAACCAAATCCTCATCTTTTCAGCTTTAATAATCCGTATGGCGCTTGTCCAAGATGTGAAGGTTATGGGGATGTAATAGGAATTGATATAGATCTTGTAATTCCAAACACCGCATTGTCTGTATATGAAAATGCTATTTTTCCATGGCGCGGGGAAAGTATGAGTTGGTACAGGGACCAATTGGTGAACAATTCCCATAAATTTAACTTTCCAATTCATAAACCATATTTTGAACTTTCCGAAGAGCAAAAAGAGTTAATTTGGACAGGGAATGAGTATTTTGAAGGTCTTAATTCCTTTTTTGAATTTCTGGAATCCAAGGCATATAAAATTCAGAACCGGGTGATGCTTTCGAGGTATCGGGGGAAAACCAAATGTTCCCTTTGCAAAGGCAAACGACTTAGGCCAGAAACCAATTATGTGAAAATTGGCGGAGCAACTATTACAGATCTTGTTGAAAAACCGCTGAATAAAGTCCGGGGATTTTTTAAAGAGCTTTCTTTAAATGAAACGGATACCCAAATCTCCAAACGTCTGCTGGCAGAGATTAGCAACCGGTTGCAGTTCCTTTCCAATGTTGGCCTGGATTATCTCACGTTGAACCGAAAATCCAATACACTTTCCGGCGGGGAATCCCAAAGGATCAACCTTGCAACCTCATTAGGAAGCAGTTTAGTGGGCTCTATGTATATTCTGGACGAACCTTCCATAGGGTTGCATCCGCGGGACACTAAGCGGCTTATTGAAGTTTTAAAAGATTTGAGGGATCTTGGAAATACGGTGATTGTGGTGGAGCATGATGAGGATATTATGAAAGCGGCCGATGAGATCATCGATATTGGTCCGGAGGCTGGAATTCATGGCGGAGAATTGGTAGCCCATGGCACCTACAAACAGATTTTGAAAGCTGATTCCCTCACCGCGAAGTATTTAAATAATACTATGCGTATTGAAGTGCCCAAAACCCGTCGTAAATCAAAGCAATATGTAGAGATCTTTGGAGCACGGGAAAACAATTTAAAAAATATAGACGTAAAATTTCCATTAGGAGTTTTTACCGCTGTAACAGGAGTTTCCGGAAGTGGAAAAAGCACCTTGGTTAAAAAGATACTTTATCCTGCAATGTTAAAGGAAATTGGAGGTTTTGGAGAAAAAGCCGGTCAATTTTCCAGAATTGATGGGAATTTTAAAGCGATCACCTCTATTGAGTTTGTAGATCAAAATCCAATTGGGCGTTCTTCGCGTTCCAATCCGGTGACTTATATCAAGGCCTATGATGATATCCGAAATTTATTCGCAAATCAGAAATTATCCGATATCAGGAATTTTAAGCCAAAACATTTCTCCTTCAACGTGGATGGCGGAAGATGTGAAACCTGCAAAGGGGAAGGGGAAGTAACCATCGAAATGCAGTTCATGGCGGATGTGCATCTGGAATGTGAAACCTGTAATGGAAAACGCTTTAAAAAAGAAGTGTTGGAAGTTAAATTCGCAGAAAAGAACATCGATGACATTCTCAAAATGACCATTGATGAGGCTGTTGATTTCTTTCAGGAAAGTGGAGAAAAAAAGATAACCAACAAATTAAAG
>JAWOHC010000373.1:0-8855 GCA_046496275.1 Gillisia sp. | reverse complement strand
GTTTACAAGGATTATATTGTTGTGGATGGAGTTCCTTTTGCAACCACCTGGACGTTCCATAACTGGAATGAAAAAGATGGCATTGGAGAACAAATTGGACAGGCAAAAATAAGCAATATCAACTTTTTTAATCCCGAAGATGAGCTCTTTAAAAAACCGGAGGACGCTAAATTAATTAAGCTATAAATTTATATTTCTATACCGGAAATTGCTTCCTTTTAATTTCCCTCTTTCAGGAGTTTTTCCTATAAATTTTGATTGGAAAATGCTGTTGTCCGGTAAACATTTTTCTGAAAGTTGATCCCACACATTTATTAGCTGATCCTATGGGATTTTTAACCTCATTAAGGGTTAACCCGTCTTAAGTACGGGCAGTTCCCAGGTGCCTGCCCGAATCATGGAGGCTTGATCTTGACGCTTTACCGGAAACTATTGGTTGGAAAAAGGAATTCCCTAATTAGCAACAACCTCTTTGGAGATATTTCTATAGATCACCTGGAAAAAAGTAGCATTATCATACGGTTTAACGATAATATCGTTCATTCCTGCTTCTTTAATTTCCTGACGAACTTCCTCTATTTCAACTGCGGTAAGTGCAATCACAGGAAGGGTTTTGTTGAATTTTCTGATTTGACGCGTAGCCTCCAAACCAGTAATCCCCGGCATATTAAGATCCATTAAAACCAGGTCATAGTTTTTATTTTTAATTTTTTCTATGGAATCCAGGCCATTATCGCTTACATCACAATTAAAGGATTTTTGTTCAAGAATTCGCTGAGTTACTATCTGATTGATTCGGTTATCATCCACTATTAAAATATGCTTCCCTTCCCCTGCTGTTTCAGAAAAAATTGAATTGGACCCTATGGTTCCGGCAATTATATTTTCAGAGTTGCTCAATTCGCCTTTTTCAAATTCTATCTCAAAACTAAAAACTGAACCTTCCCCCGCCACACTTTCCAGATGTATTTGAGATTTAAATAGCTTTAATAACTTTTTCACGATAGGAAGCCCAAGGCCTGTACCTTGATAATTATAATTCTCAGATTTTAACTGTGAGAATTCCTCAAATATAATTTCTTGCTTATTTTCAGGAATACCAAGTCCACTATCCTTTATTTCGAAATAAACTTTTACCGAATCAGTTTCGTCTTCCACCAATTTTGTAGTTATCCAAATATCTCCTCGTTCAGTAAATTTCATGGCATTTCCAACCAGATTCATAAGAATTTGAGAGAGTCTTACGGGATCTCCAGTCAAATTATAGGTGAAATTCGAATCGACATCCAGGTGAATGGTGTTTTTATTTTGAAGCCTTGTAAACTCAAAAGATTTTACAATGCTTTCCATAAGCTCCTTTAAATTAAATGGAAGTTTTTCCAATTTCAGTAAATTGGACTCCATTTTATTCATTTGAAGCACATCATTGATAAGAGCCAGCAGATAATCTGCAGAAAATTTGAGGGATTTAAGGTCGCTCTCGTGTTTAACCAGCGATTTATCTTCCATTAGAATAGAAGTTAAACCAATTACCCCATACAAGGGAGTTCGTAATTCATGGCTAATGGTAGAGAAAAATTGGGTCTTTAAAATAGAAAGACGCTCAGCCTCTTCTTTTGCGCGCAGAAGTTCCTTATTTTTTTCGCTTAGTTCCAGGATTAGCTTTCTTCGCGAAAGTGTTATCCTAAAAAGGAATATGAGTACAATTAACATTACAACAGCCGAAATAACCAAAATCACCATCTTCTCTCTGGATTTTTCGATGACTTCATCCTTATAAAGCTGCTCATTCTTTGCAATTTGAAGGTCTTCCTGATATTGGCTAACTTCAAATTTTATATTTGCATCCCGTATTTGTTTTAATTTTTCATTTTCAAATATTTGATCTTTAAACCCATTGTGTTTTTCCAGGGCAATAAAGGCTTCTTCAAAATTCCTTTCCTTAAACAATAAGGCAGCATATTCCTTATATACCATAGAAGCCTCCAAAATCAACGTGTCTTTTTCCACTTTTTCTATAGCATCTTCAAAAAAAGGTTTCGCTTTTTCAAGATTGTTCATACCCATATAATAACGTCCCATCAACGTATTGAGCTGGGCTGAAATCAAATTATCTTCCCTATCGCCAAACAGTTCCTTGGCACTTAATAAAAAAGGATAGGCTTTTTCATATTGATCATTATCCAAATAAGTCCAGGCAATATTTGCCGTAGGAGGTAATAGTTGATTTACAATATTTACTTTGGTGGCAAGCTCAATTACCTTGTTATAATAATCGATTCCAATTTGAGTAGTGTTTTTATCTTCAGAAAATACATTCCCCAAATTGTTATAGGAAGAAAGCAACAAGGTGTCATTGTCTAATTTTAAAGCACTTTGTAAAGCCTCTTTGTAATGCCGCCTGGCGTGAAGCGTATCATTTATATCGGAAAAAGCCGCCCCAAGAATGCTGTGGGCCCGGTAATGATAAAAATTATTTTCAATTTTCTTTGTTTCTTCCAGCAGCGTTAATGCCGTCTCAATAGTCTCCTTATACTCATATTTTCCTAAATGCTTTGTAGATAATTTATAAATAGAATCCAGATGAGGGTTGTCCTGCGCAAAGGAATTTGCACAAATAAGACTTGCAAGAAAAATTAGAAAGTAATTTTTATTCAATAAAACGGAGTTTAGGTTAAGCTTTTAGGGAGTTAAAAGTAGTCAATTTCAAATGATTACACAATTTATTGCTTAAATTTTCAATTTTAAATCATTTTTTTTACTAATAACTAAATAAATAAGAATGCTGGAATAAGGATTCCTTTAATTTCTTATATCTTTAAAATTCAAATTTGCTAAATATGATTTACCCCTGGCATCTGTATTTAATGGCTGGAATTTATATCCTTGCTGGAATTTTCCATTTCTTAAAACCAAAGATCTATTTACGAATCATGCCCCGGTATCTTCCGGCACCTAAATCGCTGGTTTATCTTAGCGGGTTTGCAGAAATACTGCTTGGAATAGGTTTGATTTTTGAAGAAACAAAAGATCTTACCATCTATGGAATAATCTTAATGCTAAGCCTTTTTCTATTGGTTCATTTTTATATGCTGTCTTCAAAAAAAGCCGGTGCAGGAATTCCGGTATGGGCGCTTTGGCTAAGAATTCCGCTCCAATTCGGTTTAATGTGGTGGGCCTATTATTATCTTCAATTCTAGATGAAAATGGGTTTATTCAATTCTAAAGAATTCAATCTAAATCTCCCGGATTCTAATATCACTTATTATCCAGATTTTTTTGATCCTACAAATGCAGATAAGTATCTTAAAACCTTTCTGAAAGAATTGAACTGGCAGCATCATGATATTACAATCTTCGGAAAAAGGATTCCTCAACCAAGATTAACAGCTCTTTACGCTGTTAATGATGTACCTTACTCCTATTCCAATCTGACTTTAATTCCGGAAAAATTCACTCCGGAACTTTTTGAGATCCAACAAAAACTCAACATACAAACCGGCGAAAATTTTACGCATTGCCTTGCCAATTTTTATCGGGATGGAAACGACAGTATGGGGTGGCATTCAGACGATGAAAGCGCGCTTGGAAAAGATCCGGTAATCGCCTCGGTTAGTTTGGGAGGTGTTCGCAATTTTCAGTTAAAACATAAAAACATAAAGGATCAAAGGTGCAAACTGGATCTTGAACATGGCAGCTTACTTTTAATGGCGGGGAGTACCCAGCATTTTTGGAAACACCAGCTTCCAAAAACGAAAAAACAGGTGGCTCCCAGGATCAATCTCACTTTTAGGACTATTTTATAATTCGTTTAAAAAGTTTTAAAATACTTTTGAAGTATGATTGAAACTACCAACAAACATAATTTTACTGAAAGGGAAATCGACAGGATTATAGAAATGGCCTGGGAAGATCGAACTACTTTTGAAGCGATTGAATATCAGTTTAAAATAACCGAAGCAGAGGTCATAGAGATTATGCGCCTTCAGTTAAAACCCAACAGTTTTAGACTGTGGAGAAAAAGGGTTCAGGGAAGAAAAACAAAACATCAAAAATTACGTGAAAATGAAGTCGGCCGCTTTAAATGCAGCCGACAACGTTCCATCTCAAATAATAAAGTATCTAAACGTTGATTTATTTATAAATCTCGTTTAAAACCTGGGCAAGCCTTATTCCGCCTTTTTGAAGTTGCTCCTGGACTACAGGAAACCAATCGTACATATAGCGATACCCGAGTTTTTCACCCACTTCAGCAGAAGCGTACACTTTTTTGCTTAACTCATTAGATTCGTACATCCAGTCCTCAAAAGTTCCAGAAGCTATTTGTTGTTTTTCTGCTTTGGTGAGATCCCTAATATTTTCAGCTAATTCGGTATAGCTCATATTATAGGATTCGATCATTTTGGTATCCCAAACACTGTGAATGTTGGTTCCGTCATTATACCATCTAACCTGGATATCGTTTCCTCCTTTATCCTCTCCCCTTCCGGCGTGGA
Source organism: Gillisia sp. (assembly GCA_046496275.1). Classification (GTDB taxonomy): domain Bacteria; phylum Bacteroidota; class Bacteroidia; order Flavobacteriales; family Flavobacteriaceae; genus Gillisia. The sequence continues at coordinate 4,359 of JAWOHC010000373.1, read as the reverse complement.
GTGGTTGATGAAGATCCCCTACAAAATGAACCAGCATTTTTAAATAGAATTCCTTTTCCTCTCTGGAAGCAGATGCATCCTGTAATATTGCTTTGCACTTTTTTAAGGCAGACAGAAGATCACCCTCCGGATTTGCAGTTTCCAAACTGTATTTTGTAGCTCCGGGAGGCATATTCACATAATGCCATGGGCCATATTCGCGGTATTTTGAGTCGCTCTTAATTTCATCTGCATACGTAGAAACAAATGCAAGACTCTTTCCTTGCAATAATTTATCAATCTCCTTTTTCGCTTTTTTACTAAGATGATTTTGAGCAATTTTTCCGGTAACCCGATGTCCATTTTGTCCCCAGTCATATTCTGAAGCAAAGGAACAATTTAGTCCCAGGAAGAAAACAGTAAGTAATAACAGGTTTTTCATAAGTGTTTTATTTTAACAGTGTACTCCAATCTATCAAGAACCCTCTATAAAATTTTAATCTTAATTTTTGGAGTTGTGCAAATATAAAGAAGGATATCTTATCTTACTATTAAGTTTTGATTTTGTATTTAAAACTTAATTTGATATATTTACGATATCATATTAATATCACTTTAAAAAAACCACTCGGAAAATGGCTTCAAACGAAAAAACCACCAGTCCTTCTAACGGCTATTTAATGCTGTTCTTTATTTTCCTTCTATTTATAGCCAGTATTGCGGGATTTATAATGTTTAAATCTCCCTGGTTTATAATGATAATCTTTTTGTCCTTTTTTCTGGCAGCCGGATTAATTCTTGTAAACCCAAATGAATCGAGGGTATTACTTCTTTTTGGGGAATACAAAGGAACTGTGAAACAAAATGGATTATTTTGGGTAAACCCGCTGTTTGTAAAAAAGAAGATCTCCCTCCGGGCGAGGAATTTTGACAGTGAGCGCTTAAAGGTGAACGATAAAATGGGAAATCCAATCATGATAAGCACTATCCTGGTTTGGCGGGTTCAAAACACTTACAAAGCAGCCTTTGAGGTGGATAATTTTGAAAACTTTGTAGTAGTACAAACAGATGCTGCAGTAAGAAAACTTGCCAGCTTATATCCCTATGACAATTTTGCAGATGAAGGCCTTGATGAAGACATCACCCTTCGCTCCAGCTTAAATGAAGTGAGTGAAGCCCTGGAAAAAGAAGTTCAGGAGCGGCTGGAAATTGCGGGGATTGAAGTTTTGGAAGCCCGTATTGGATACCTGGCCTACGCCAATGAAATAGCAAATGCCATGCTCAAGAGGCAGCAGGCTACTGCAATTGTAGCCGCCAGACATAAAATTGTGGAAGGAGCGGTAAGTATGGTGGAAATGGCTTTAAATGACCTTAGCAAAAAAAACATAGTCAACCTGGATGATGAACGTCGTGCCGCAATGGTCAGTAACCTTATGGTGGTGCTGTGCAGTGATAAAGATGTAACTCCAATTGTAAACTCGGGCACTTTAAATCATTAATTGATGCGGGTTTTTGAAGAAGAACAACGATTTAACCAATGGTGGTTATACGCTATTTTTGCACTGGTGATTGTGGTTATAATTGGTGGGATCTATAAAGAATCTCAAGGTTTTCAAAATTTCGAGGATCCTGTTTTTGTTCTTTTCTCTCTTACCGCATTTTTACCAATGGCCTTTATCCTTTTTCTGCGTCAGGACACAAGGATAGATTCTGAAGGGATCACGACTAAATTTTATCCTATGGGGTTTTCCCGAAAATTTTTCGCCTGGAAAGAAATCGAGAAAATTTATGTCCGGAAATATTCCCCCATTGCAGAATATGGCGGTTGGGGAATAAGAGGTATTGGAAGGAAAAAAGCTTATAATGTAGCTGGCAACCTTGGCATCCAAATTGTAACCATTGATAAAAAGAAGTTTTTAATTGGTACCCAAAAACCGGATGCGGCAAGAGCTGTGCTTAACCAATATCAACACAAGATCAATCGATACTAAAATCGCATAATGAAAAAATCTATTTTAAGTTGCCTGGCACTTGTCTTTACAACATTAAGTTTCGCACAGGATTCCATCAGGTCCCTTGAGCAAAATTTGACTATTGATAAGTTTACAGATGGCACACTTGTTCTTCCAGAGAATATAGAAAACCCACCATTGGTTATCTTTATTCAGGGATCCGGTCCTGTGAATCGGGATGGAAATGCTCCTATGGCAAAAAATGATGGAATAAAGAAAATAAGTAAAGAACTTGCCGATCATGGGATCGCTTCCTTCCGCTATGATAAGCGCATTTTTAAAATGAATAAATTCAAAATAAAAGAAGAAGATCTTACTTTTAATGATTTTGTCCTGGACCTTTCAAATATTATCCAATATTTTCAGAAGGAAAAAAACTTCAGTAAGATTATAGTTGCAGGACACAGCGAAGGATCATTGATTGGAATTTTGAGCGCTCAGACCGAAACCATTGACGCTTATATTTCCCTTGCCGGAGCGGGCAGAAAGATTGATGATATTATCGTAAATCAGCTTTTCAAACAATCGGCAGAGCTCTCCGAAAATGCAAGAACTGCTTTCGATGAAATGAAAACAAAGGGCAGCACTCAAAACTACAGTCCCTACCTGGAATCTATTTTTCGGCCAAGCGTTCAACCATACATCAATTCCTGGATGAACTATGATCCTGCAGGCGAGATTTCAAAATTGGAAATCCCGGTTCTTATCATAAACGGAAGTAATGATTTGCAAGTGGATGTAAGAGATGCTGAAATTTTAAAGGAAGCTAAGCCAGCTGCAAAACTGGTTATCCTGGAAGACATGAACCATATTTTCAGAAAAATTGAAGGAGAGAACCTGGATAACACCAAGGCTTATAATGAACCGGCCAGGCCATTACACCCTGAATTGATACCGACCCTGGTAGATTTTGTGAATTCAATTAAATAAGAGATGAGTAAAAAGAAAGCATTTGCCCTGAGGTTGGACGAAGATTTGCTCAAAGCCGTTGAAAAATGGGCTTCTGACGAATTTAGAAGTACCAACGGGCAAATAGAATACATGCTTTCAAACGCATTAAAGGATGCTAAACGGCATCCAAAAAAACAGAAAACAGAAGAAGAATAATGGATTACAAAATTGTTTTTTCAGATATAGATGGCACCTTATTAAATGAACACAGAGAACTTTCTGAAACAACCATCCTGGAGATAAAAAAACTGAAAGATAAAGTTCCTTTTATACTTATTTCAGCCAGAATGCCGGCAGCGATGAAACATCTTCAGCAGGAATTGGAAATTGAAGCCCTTCCTATTATAAGTTATAACGGCGGATTGGTGATTGTGAATGATACTGTGGTGAGCTCTACCGAGATTTCTTTGGAAATAATTGAAGATTTAAGCGCTATGAATGCCGGGTTAAACTGCCATTTGAGCCTGTACCATAAAGATGAATGGTACGTCCCGGAAATGGACCAATGGGCGCTCAGGGAAGAGAACAATACGAAAGTTACTCCGCAGGTTAAATTAAACTCCGAGGTAATCGAAAAATGGCGATTGGAAAATAAAGGTGCCCATAAAATCATGGCGATGGGAGACGAAACTCACATAGACCAAATTCGGGATTTTTTAAGCACGAAATATCCAGAGGAACTACATCTTTATCGCTCTAAGAACACCTACCTGGAAATCGCAAATAAAAAAATATCCAAATTTACGGCTATAGAATACCTTTTAAAACAGCATTATAGGATTTCGACCGAGGAAGCCATAGCAATTGGAGACAATTACAATGACGTAGAAATGCTAAGAAATATAGGATATGGAATAGCAGTAGGAAATGCGCGCCCGGAAGCCCTGGAAGCATCGAATTTCATCGCCGAAAAAAGTACAGAGGACGGTGTTGCGAAAAGCTTAATGAAGATCTTTGGATTTTAATCCCTCATTGAGGATTTAGGTTCCCTCGAATTTGTAAAAGTATTTTCCTCCCGATATTTAGGGACAAACCTTGTGGGCTTGCCCCAAGGTTTTTGATTTTTTCCTGGAGAGCCGTTCTATTAGCCTGGAGGAAAAGTCACTTCCGAATATGGCGCCCGGGTTTTTAAACCTATAGATCCAACTATTCAACATCTTCAATTTGGAATTTCAGCACCATGAAATTTCACCTAAAACAGAACCCCTTAATCCCCTACACGATTTTTATTTAAACAAGCTCCTGAAATATCCTGAAACCGGAGTATTCACTAATAAAAATTGTATTTTGGCGCCCAAAGAAATCAATTTATGGAAAACACCCCTCTTTTCACCAATGATGCCATCGTTTTAGGAATATTGATGATAGCACTGGGATTTGTATTTTACACCTCCTCTCAAAAAGAAGGCTTCTGGAA
>JAWOHC010000372.1:0-3259 GCA_046496275.1 Gillisia sp. | reverse complement strand
CCATGTGCGCTGGCGATGAGCGCTCCCTTTGCTTTGGGGAATATGCTCAGGATCTTTGGAAAACTTAAGTTTTATTTAAAAAATGCCCCGGCAATAGAACGCCTGGCAAAAATAGATACCGTGATATTCGATAAAACCGGAACCATCACAACCAATACCAAAAATTTAATAACCTATACAGGAACTTCCTTAAGCATTCCCGAAGAATCTATGCTGAAATCTGCATTGCGCTCTTCCGGACACCCGTTGAGCCGATCCTTGTACAAGCATTTAAATGGCCGTGAACTGGTAAAAGTGCAGGAATTTGAAGAGATCACCGGACAGGGAATGCAGGCGAATTTTGATTCTAATCATATAAAAATAGGGAGTGCTTCATTTGTTAGTGCCGGAGAAATGAATAATGGTTTGCAAACGGCTGTACATGTTAAACTCAACGAAGAATATAAGGGCAGCTTTTTATTTCAGAATGAATACAGGCCCGGACTTTCTCTATTGTTTAAAAAATTTGCTGCGGAATATGATCTGGTGATACTTTCCGGAGATAATAACGGCGAAGCTGCTGTGCTGAAGGAGTTACTACCTTTAAAAACCAAATTTCTCTTTAACCAAAAACCTGAAGATAAACTCAATTATATCCGAAGCAGGCAGGAGTTGGGACATAAAGTTATGATGGTGGGAGATGGGTTGAATGATGCCGGAGCTTTAAGACAAAGTGATGTGGGTATTGCGATCTCAGAAAATGTAAATGTGTTTTCTCCCGCCTGTGACGCCATTCTCGATGCCTCAAAATTTAAGGAATTGTATTCTTATATCCGGGCGGCAAAAGGAACCCGCGACATCATAAAAATGAGTATTGGGATTTCCTTTTTGTATAATATCGTTGGATTGTATTTCGCAATTACCGGACAGTTATTACCCGTAGTTGCGGCAATTCTTATGCCCTTGAGTTCTATAAGCGTGGTGGTATTTACCACCTTAATGACAAACATTTTATCGCGAAAATTAAAATAACCATTTTCCCAAATATGATGAGCGTCATTTTTTGAAACCGCTTGCTAAGCTACTTTTGACGGGTAAAACCAAGCTATTATGAGTGTAATTTATATACTGCTGATTATAAGTATTGTAGTGGCAGTTTTATTCTTCATCCTTTTTATTATTTCTGTTAGGAGCGGGCAGTATGATGATATGTATACACCATCCGTAAGGATGCTGTTTGAGGATGAACTGGTGAAAAAAGAATCCCATGTTAAAAAATCAACCACTAAAAATAAAGAAGAATAAGTATGGAAATTGAGCAGTTTTATTATGACAATAAGATCGTAAAGAAGTTTACGTATGCCACCATTTTTTGGGGTATTGTCGGAATGTCGGTGGGCTTACTGCTTGCCTTTTTGTTTTTGTTCCCAAATCTAACCGATGGAATTTCCTGGTTGAGTTTTGGTAGATTAAGGCCTTTGCATACCAATGCGGTGATATTTGCTTTTGTGGGAAATGCGATTTTTGCCGGAATCTATTACTCCCTGCAACGATTGCTAAAAGCCAGGATGTTTTCGGACGCTTTGAGCAATATTAATTTCTGGGGCTGGCAATTAATTATTGTGGCCGCAGCAATAAGCCTTCCGCTGGGATACACTTCCTCTAAAGAATATGCAGAACTTGAATGGCCAATCGATATTGCAATTGCCTTGGTTTGGATCGCTTTCGGAGTGAATATGATAGGTACGATTCTAAGAAGAAGACAACGGCACCTGTATGTTGCAATCTGGTTTTACCTGGCAACTTTTGTTACGGTTGCGGTACTCCATATATTCAACAGTTTAGCACTTCCGGTTAGTTTCCTAAAGAGTTACTCTGTATATGCCGGAGTGCAGGATGCTTTGGTGCAATGGTGGTATGGGCATAATGCGGTTGCTTTCTTCCTTACCACTCCTTTTTTGGGATTGATGTATTATTTCATTCCTAAAATGGCTAACAGGCCTGTTTATTCCTATAAATTATCTATTATTCACTTTTGGTCCCTCATTTTTATCTACATATGGGCAGGACCACATCATTTATTATATTCCTCATTACCAGACTGGGCTCAAAACCTTGGGGTGGCTTTTTCAGTGATGTTATTATTTCCATCCTGGGGTGGAATGATCAATGGATTATTGACCCTTCGTGGCGCCTGGGATAAAGTTCGTACAGATCCTACCTTGAAATTTATGGTGGTGGCTTTAACGGGCTATGGAATGGCAACTTTTGAAGGCCCTATGTTATCGCTTAAAAGCGTGAATGCGATAGGTCACTTTACCGATTGGATCATTGCCCACGTGCACGTAGGTGCGCTGGCCTGGAATGGATTCCTCACTTTCGGGATGATTTACTGGATGCTTCCAAGATTGTTTAAAACAAAATTATTCTCTATTGGTCTGGCAAATTTCCATTTCTGGATAGGAACCCTGGGAATGATTCTTTACGCGTTGCCAATGTATGTTGCCGGTTTTGTTCAGGCTTCCATGTGGAAACAATTCAACCCGGATGGAACCCTTGTCTATGGAAACTTCCTTGAAACGGTTTCTGAAATTGTACCTATGTATTGGATGCGTGCAATAGGAGGGACTATGTACATTATTGGTGCATTTGTGATGTTGTATAACCTTATTCAAACCATACGTTCCGGAAGTGAGGTTACCGATGAACTTGCTGAATCTGCTCCGCTGGAAAAAGTTCCAAAAAGAAGACTTGTGGGAGAAGGATACCATCACTGGTTAGAGCGAAGACCGGTTCAGCTAACCCTGCTTGCAACTGTTGCAATTTTAATTGGAGGGATTGTCCAAATAGTGCCAACCATTATGGTAAAATCCAATATTCCAACCATTTCCAGTGTAATGCCATACACTCCTTTGGAACTGGAAGGTCGTGATATTTATATACGGGAAGGTTGTGTTGGCTGTCATTCACAAATGATACGTCCTTTTAGGAGTGAGGTAGAACGTTACGGGGAATATTCAAAAGCCGGAGAATATGTTTATGACCATCCATTCTTATGGGGAAGTAAACGTACCGGACCGGATTTGATGAGGATTGGAGGTAAGTATTCCGACAGTTGGCACCTAAACCACTTTTATGATCCCCAAAGTACTTCATCCGGGTCTATTATGCCTAACTATAAATGGCTTATTCAGGATGAACTGGATAAATCGGATACCGAAACCAAAATGGAGGTCATGGTTAAATTAGGAGTTCCTTATTCTACCGAGGAAATCAAAAA
>JAWOHC010000303.1:0-6902 GCA_046496275.1 Gillisia sp. | reverse complement strand
AAAAAATTCAGCTTCCTCCACGCCTGTTACCGAAACAAAAAATGATACTTTTGCAAATCAAAATCAACCTTTGGGAAAGGAAGATGAAGATGATCTTCCCTTCTAAGTTTAACTAAAAATATAGCAATTGGATCCGGATCCTCCCAGTTTATTCTTATTATTATTTTCTTACGATGTCTCACAAATAGGGGGCATTATCGCAGTTTTTGTACTGCTTATTGGTTCAGCGCTTATATCCGGAGCCGAAGTGGCTTTTTTTTCCCTCACCCCTTCTAATTTCATTTCGGTTAATGGAAAAAGGAGCAATACCCAAAAAATAGTCGTTAAACTGCTGGAAAAACCCAAAAAATTGTTGGCTACCATTCTTGTGGCCAATAATTCCATAAATATTGCCATCGTGTTGCTTTTTGACTCGCTTACCGATGAGTTTTTCGGAACTATGAATACCCAGATTTTTGGGATCGATTTTAAATTTGTAATTGAAGTTGGTGTTCTTACTTTTCTAATACTATTGTTTGGAGAGATCCTTCCGAAGGTATATGCGAGCAGGAATAATGTGAAATTCTCAAATTTTATGGCGTATCCGCTAAATGTGCTGGATACCTTATTCGCTCCATTAAGTATTCCAATGCGTGCCATTACCCTTTTTATCCATGAGCGATTGGGGAAAAAACGCAGTTATATAAGTATAGATCAATTGTCACAGGCGCTGGAGCTTACAAGGGAGGAAGAAACCTCCCACGAGGAGCATAAGATCTTAAGAGGGATCGTATCCTTTGGAAATACCGATACGAAGCAGGTAATGAAGCCCCGAATGGATATTTTTGCCTTAAATGAAAATCAAAGTTTTGAAGAGATAGTTTCTGAAATAATTGAAAACGGGTATTCCAGAATTCCTGTTTACAAGGAGAATATTGATAATGTTACCGGGATTTTATATGTAAAGGATCTTTTGCCTTATATAGACAAAAAGGATTTTGACTGGGCCGGCTTGTTGAGGGATCCCTACTTTGTTCCGGAAAATAAAAAGCTGGATGATTTGCTGAATGACTTTAAGATTAAAAAAAATCATCTGGCGATTGTAGTAGATGAATACGGAGGAACCAGCGGACTTATTTCCCTTGAAGATATTATAGAAGAAATCGTGGGGGATATAAATGATGAGTTTGACGATGAAGATCTCATCTTCTCAAAACTGGATGAATCTAATTTTGTTTTTGAAGGAAAGACCCCCTTGAAGGATTTTTACAAGATAATTAAACTTGAAGATCCCTCAGCTTTTGAAGAAAACAGGGGAGAATCGGAAACCCTGGCTGGTTTCTTACTTGAGACCTCCGGGAGTTTTCCTAAAAAGAATGAGATCATCACCTTCTTCAATTATAAGTTTACCATAGAGGTTATTGATGATAAGCGTATAAAGCAAATCAAACTTAGTATTGAGCCCGTCTAAGCGAGGAATATATGCTTCAGAATAATTTATACCGATGAAATGAGCATTACGTAAACACGATACATACACTGATGAAGATATGCGAATTACATATGAACGATAAAAAACAATAATTATCTGCATATGAAAAAACTCATTTTATATTTTTCACTCCTCCTTTTTATATTAAGCTGTAAAGATGAAACAATGCCTAAGCCGAAGGCTTTTCTTGCATTGGAATTTCCGGAAGCAAGCTACACCCCGGCAAACCTGGACTGTCCTTATGAATTGGAAATCAATGAGATTTCCCGAATTTCAGATGCCAGGGGCAGCGGATACTGTTGGATAAACATCAATTATCCATTGCTGAATGCAACCCTTTTTATCACGTATCAGGATGTTACCAACAACCTGGATTCGCTTTTAATGGATGCTCAAAAACTCCCCCTGCAACATACTATTAAGGCAGATTTTATAGAGGGAGATATCTATCAAAACCCAGATCATAGAACCTACGGAATGCTGTATGAAATTGAAGGAAACGCAGCTTCCCAGGCGCAGTTTTACCTTACCGACAGCACTTCACACTTTATTACAGGATCCCTGTATTTCAATCAAAAACCCAATTTCGATTCTATTATGCCTGCTGCTGCATACCTGAAGAAAGATATTAAACATTTGATGGAGACGCTTCAATGGAGATAATTCAAAAAACAGGCGCTTAAATTGCATAAACTACTATTAATTTAACAATTGAAAAGTATAGTTTAATTAATATTAACTTTTATAGGAAATCCTTGAGTTTTTTTTTATAATTTTAGAAATTAAATTAAAAAATTAAAGACTATGAGGCAAATTCATTCCAATAATTTTTCGATAATGCTTTTCCTGTTATTGTTTCCATTGTCGCTTTTTGCGCAGGAAACTTTGACTGGGAAAGTAGTTAATCAGGTTACCGGGGAAGGAGTTCCCTTTGTAAACGTAATTGAAAAGGGTACCAATAATGGTACTACCAGTAATCTTGATGGGGAGTTTTCCATAAGAGTGGCTTCACTTCCTTCAACTTTGACATTTTCCTTTGTAGGTTTTGAGTCCCGGGAAATCCTTGTAACGAGCAATTCTCCATTAACCGTTTCTTTTGTTGAAGCGATGGCCGCCTTGGATGAAATAGTAATCACCGGACTGGCAACTTCCATAAAAAGGACAAACTCTGCAAACGCAGTAGCTTCTATTAGCTCTGAAGAGCTCGTGGGAACAACCACTCCTGCTACTTTGGATGGAGCATTATACGGGAAATTTCCCGGAGCTGTAGTAAGTGCCACCTCAGGAGCACCGGGCGGTGGGCTTTCGGTTAAATTAAGGGGGGCAACTTCCATTCAGGGCAATACACAGCCGCTTTATATTGTTGATGGAGTTTATGTAGATAACTCATCGATTGCCTCGGGTTTAAATGCAGTTTCTGGAGCTGCAGCCGGAGGAAGTGCATCTAATCAGGATAATCCCACTAACAGGATTGCCGATATTAACCCGGAGGACATCGCCAATATTGAAATCTTAAAAGGAGCATCTGCTGCGGCCATTTATGGAAGTCGTGCTGCGGCAGGGGTAATTATTATCACCACCAAAAGAGGAGTTGCCGGGGAAACCAGCTATAAATTTTCTCAATCTGTAGGGTGGACACAGGTAAATAATCTTTTGGGGGTAAGGGATTATAATGAAGAAAGGGTTTTTGGGAGTTTTGGCGCAGATGCCGTTCAGGATTTTATAGCAGCCCGGGATCAAAACAGGCTAATAGATTATGAAAAGGAACTCTTTGGAGAAAAAGGGATTATTTCCATTACCAATTTTAGTACTAGTGGCGGAGGAGATAAAACCAGATTTTTTGCAGGAGTTACCCATAATACCGAAGAGGGGATCGTTAAAAATACCGGATATGAAAAAATTTCCTTGAGATTGAATGTGGATCACAGGGCAAATGATTTTATCAAACTGTCATTAAGCACCAATTATATTCATTCTTCATCAGATCGTGGATATTTTAACAATGATAACACCGGAACTTCCATGGGAGTGGCATTGACGGGAACAGTGCCTTGGTTGGACTTATTTCCAGATGAAAACGGGAACTTTCCCGATAACCCGTTGGGTTCTTCAAACATTCTCCAAACCAGGGAACTTGTAATTAACAATGAAAAAAACAACAGATTGATAATGGGGGGTACTGCCAATATCGATATTTATAAAGCAGCAAAATCAAATCTTGAACTCATCCTTCGCGGTGGAGTAGATTATTATGGTTTCAACACTTTTGCATTTTTTCCAAAGGAACTTCAGTTTCAAAAACCCTCAAACCGGGGTCAAAATGGAGTATCGGTTCAGGGAAGTACTGCAAACCAAAACTATAACTTATCTGCCTTTTTGGTTCATAATTATTTTACAGACAATAATATAAATTTCAGGACTCAGGCCGGTTTAACCCGGGAGTATTTTGATAGAAATAGTTATCTTATTACAGCAACAGACTTAGTAGCTTCAGAAAGCAATGTAGATCAGGCTACCAATACCGGGGTAGATCAAACCCGTCAGAAACAGGAAGATGCCGGGTTCTTTGTGCAGGAGGAAGTTAATTTTCAGGATAAAGTAATTGCAACTGTTGGAGTAAGGGGGGATAAATCTTCTAATAATGGAAATGCCAACGAATTATCCTATTATCCAAAAGCTTCTGTTGCATTGAATTTGAATGAGTTTGATTTTTGGAATAATAATTCTGTTCTCAATCAGTTCAAGTTGAGGGCGGCTTATGGAGAAGCGGGCAACTTCCCTCCAATTGGGGCATTGTTCACTTCCTATGATAGCTTTTCAAGTATAGGAATAAATGGAGCTACGTTAAAAGGGATCAGTTTAGGAGGAGTAAAAGGGAATCCAAATTTAAAATCGGAAAGGCAAAAGGAATTTGAAACAGGAATTGATTTCGGTTTGTTTTCAAATCGTTTGACAGGGTCCATTACTTATTATATTAAAACGGTAGATGATTTAATCCTGCAAGCCGCTAAAGAACCCTCTTCCGGTTTCACATCTGAATTTGTAAACGCTGGAAGCCTGCAGAATAAAGGAATTGAAATTGGGCTAAATGCTGCATTGTTTAATACTGAAGATTTTACCTGGGACTTTGGCGTAAACTTCTTTAAGAATGAATCGGAAATTACTAAACTTGATGTACCGGCATTTAATGTAGGAGCTTTTGGTGCAACTTTAGGAACTTTTAGAATAGAAGAAGGGCAAAGTGCTACTCAAATTGTTGGGATTGGAACTAATCCAGGTCCTAATGGCCTTCAGCAATTTGGAGATTCGGAACCCGATTTTCAAATGGCATTTAACAATCAATTGAGATACAAGGATTTTGAACTTTCCTTTTTGTGGCAATGGAAAAAGGGAGGGGATAATATTAATCTTACCGCCCTTTTGACTGATTTAAGTGGGACAAGTCACGATTATGACGAAATCGACCTTGATCCTGAAGGATTACTTGGAAATGGAAGATATAGGGTTAGTCAACTGGGATCTTCCGCAGGGGTTTTCGTGGAAGATGCAGGATATTTGAGATTGAGGGAAGTAGGATTGTACTACACCATTCCTCAACAATTTACCAATCGAATTATGAATGGCACCTTTGAACGAATCAAACTTGGTTTTTCCGGAACCAATCTAATAAACATTTTTGATTATAACAGCTACGATCCAGAAGTCTCCAATTTTGGTGGAGGAGGAATATTCAATGCGGTAGAAGTTACTCCTTTTCCCGCTTCCAAAAGATTCTTGTTTAACGTAGCCTTTAACTTTTAAAAGAGATGAATATGAAAATTATAAATAAAGTGATGATTTTTATGGCCATTGGAATACTTTCCACTTCATGTGACGTGGAAGAGTTTTCCGATTTAAATGGTCCTGAAGTAGATGCTTTGGTAGAAGATTTATCCAGAGGAGATTTACAAGACCTCGTGGGAGGTGTTTTCTATAGTATGAGAGTGGGATTAGGTACCTATTACGATGATGTGGGGGTTATTGGAAGGGAATTTTATAGGTTTTCCAGCTCCGATCCCCGGTTTACCGCCGATTTATTGGGCAAGCAAAATGCGGTGCTTGATAATAATACCTTCTATATCACAACTCCCTGGGCTGCCAGGTATAGAAGCGTAAAAAATACAAATATTATCCTGGAGGGATTAAATAATACTACGGCCGATTTTAGCACGGAGGAATTAAGTGCTACCCGTGGATTTCTAAATACAATCAAGGCTTATGAACTGTTGCTGAATTTGAACCTTACCGATGAAAATGGTATTCGACTGGATGTGAATAATCCCGATAATTTAGGGCCGATTGTATCCAAAGCTGAAGCTTTATCTGGAATTCAATCTTTATTGACGGGCGCGGCTACAGATCTTGCAAGTGGAGGTAGCGAGTTTCCATTTGTAATGACTTCCGGTTTTTCCGAATTTAACACGCCTCAAGGATTTTTAGAAATAAATAAGGCTTTTTCTGCCAGGGTAGCTGCATATCAGGGGAATTTCCCTGCAGTGCTAAGCTTTCTTGAAGATTCCTTTTTAGATTTAAATGGTGATCTTGATACCGGTGTTTATTATGTTTTTTCCGAAAATCAAAATGATTTGATAAATCCTGTATTTTTTCAACAAAATGCATCTGCTGCCGGTGCCAGGATTGTACAACCCAAATTTATTTCTGAAGCGGAAGCTGGTGATAACAGGGTAGATGAAAAGATTAGCCTTCGGGAGGAAACCATTACTTTCGATGGGTTATCTGGTGACTATGACTTTTTTCTTTATACCACCAGAACTCAGGAAATACCCGTAATTAGGAATGCGGAACTAATACTTTTATATGCTGAAGCAAATATTACCGCAAATCCTACTGAAGCGGTAGAAGCTTTCAATGTAATTAGAAACGCTGCATCACTACCAGATTATTCTGGCCCTCAAACACAGGCTGCGTTAACGGCTGAAATGCTGAAGCAAAGAAGATACGAATTGTATGGGGAAGGCCACAGGTGGATCGATGCCCGTAGATATAATATTCTCAACACACTTCCAATAGACAGGGCAGGGGATGATGTTTTTTCCAAATTCCCAATTCCCCTTACGGAAAATGAGTAGTATTTAGTTTTTAGTTGTTTAACAAAAAAGGTCCAATATGCATTTTTAAAGCACATTGGACCTTTTTTCATTTTCATACTTTTTATCCCGTTTTTATTTTACATTTGGCACTAATTATCCAATATTTTCTATTCCAATTTAATCAATGCCATTAAAAAATATTAAATGGATTTACCTAATCCTGCTCTCACTGGTATGGGGAAGTTCTTTCATCCTTATTAAAAAGGGACTTGCAGGTTTAAGCCCGTTGGAATTAGGATCCTTCAGAATTATTTTTGCAGCGATTTTTCTGGGAATGATTG
>JAWOHC010000218.1:0-7122 GCA_046496275.1 Gillisia sp. | reverse complement strand
GATTATTGAAACCTATGATCCTGAATTGGCACAACAGGTATTTGAAAAAATGGTTGCCAAAGATGTTTATGTTACACCAACAGTTCATATTGGAAAAACACTTGCGGAAATGCTGGATGTGGATCATTCTCAGGATTCTTTACTGGCTTATATGGGGCCCGGGGTGCGTCAAAGTTACCAGGGAAGAATTGAATCGGCAAAGCGTGCACGGGAAGCAGGAAGTTCTTCCCGGGCAAAAATGGAGCAGCAAACATCATCTATGCTGGTCCCTATGTATGAAACCGGAGTTAAATTATTAGCGGGATCAGATTCTGGTGCGTTTAATTCTTATGTATATCCTGGCGGTTCACTTCATGATGAACTTCAAAGCTTTGTTAAAGCAGGATTGAGCCCGCAACAAGCTTTAACCACTTCAGTTATTTACGGGCCTTCTTTCTTCGGATTGGAAGCGTTTTATGGCGGCGTTTCAGAAGGAAAAGTGGCTGACCTTGTGCTTCTGGAAAACAATCCACTTGAAAACATTGAAAATATCAGGAAGATTAAAGCTTTAATAATTGGGGATAAGATCTTCAGAAAAGAAGATCTTAATGCGATGCTTTCAGAAATAAAAAAGTAATTCTAAAATGAAGCTGTTCCGCTCTCGAATTTTTTCAGAATTTCGGATTAGCGCAACGAAGGGTTCACTTTTTTTGCCTGTGTCCAAGAGCTTTTTTTACGAAGCGCTTTCCCAGCAATGGTGAGCAACGGAATGGAGGGGAATGTGTTCAGGTGTGTGGAGTACGGGAAAATTAATTTGTCCAGTAAGGTCAATTTTGGAACTATATTTTCTTTAGAATTTAGAAACCAAACTTTAAAACAATGATGGGACAACCATAACATTATTTGGTGGTTGATGGTAACAGCACCAACAATGTTATTGGTGATTTTCCCATCCGAAAATTTGACAAGAATGCGGTGGTAGCTTAAAGCCTTTTCCCTGAAAAAGCCCTGTAACATATTGCCTGGAAAAATTCAAAAACAACAAAGCCTGGTCCTACCATTTTGTTTCTGGATGTAAATATGCCTGCGATGCCCGGTTTTAAATTTCTGGATACGTTTAAAAATTTGATGAAGAAGTACGAAATCAGTTCGCCATAGATATCTTTTCCTCATCGATTGAAGATTTTAATTCCCAGGCAAAAAAATACCCTTTTGGAGAAGGTCTTTTGTTCAAACCTCTGAAAATTGGACATTTAGAGAAAATTTGGGTTTGATATATTTTATTTTAGGTCATTTTGGTTGCATTTCCGAACCATTTTAGAATCTTGCTTCCTGACCTTTATTTAAATATGTAGAAATTTGTATGTGGAAAATTCTTATTTTTTTCCCGGATTTAATTTTTGACTTATCTTAAAAACCTCTGTATTCAATAAATCTATTGATTCTTCCAGGGATTTCAATTTGCCTTTAAAGGCCATTTCCTTATGTGGGAGAAGGGCATTACTCACTTTCCCAAGTACCAATAATAATTTGATGATTCTGGATTTGGCAATTTCCTTTTTATTTTGCTCATCTGTGTTATCACCTTCTATACGGAAATAACGGGGATCTTCATGTTTAAAAAGACGTGTTAGAACAAATTCTTCCTCTGTTACCAGAATCGCAGTGGACCCGTCAATAACATAATCAAAATTCGGTTGGGTTTGGCAAATCAGTATATCACCTTCATTTATTGTGGGTTGCATACTTGTTCCCTCAATCTCAATTAATACGCTATCGGTGGTCGGGTTGAAACCGGGTATACGATAGTACTCAAAATCGTCCATGACATTTTCTTCGGATGTACCTTTTAGAAATCCTGCATGAGCTTTGGCGTTAATTAAAGGGAGAAATCCGTTCTTTGAATTCATGATAATCAATTTTTTATTCCCGGTTAATAAAAATTCCATAGTTACATTGTAAAGTGTGCTTAGTGTAAAAAGGTGATCTACCGAAACAGCATTAATATTTGCCTCCATGTGGGAATAGGCAGTTTGGCTAACAAAAAGTTTTTCTGCCACAGCCGCCTGTGTGAACTTATGTTTTCTGCGAAGTTCTTTCAACCTTGAAATTAGCCCCTTCCTGTCTATCATTAAATTCTTCTTTTTTAAAACATTATTATTTATAACCTTAGTTTTATCTGGGAAAAAGTAAGAACGCTAAAAGTTACAAATATTTTAATAATTGGTTAAAATAGGAATGATAAAGAATTTATAATTGTAAAATAAAAACCGATCACATTTCCACAATCTTAAGCTGATAATTTTTTTTAATCCCTCCTTGTAGACTTGCCCAAAGGTTTTTAATCCTATAACCCGAAATATTTCCCTTTCATTTTTGCCCAGCCTTTTCTGTTTGGAATTGAAGGAAATATTGGATGAAATACAACAATAAAAAAATTGAACCGGCTAAAAAGAAATACACATAATACTTTGATAGGACATCAAGATAGTAGGTGTATAAAAAAGTTATAAAATAGAATCCAATGGAAAGGCCTAAAAATAGGACCCGAAAATGATGGAAGGATGGCACTATTATAACTAATAATTGATATTCGGTTAAAGATATAACTAAAATTATAAGTTTAACTAATATTTAGTGTCTAAATAAATAACCATTAGTTATTTAAATTTATCTTTGGGGTATGAAGTTGGAGATTCTGATTAAGCATTTGGGGTGCTTAATTTTTTTTTCTCAAAATTAAGAAGGACTAATTAGGTTGGGGGATCTAATTAGTTTGACTTAATATTATATCAATTTAATTCTTCTTCTACTTCGATTTTAAGCTTTTTTTGGTTCTATATTTCTCATTATTACAATCTTATATCTGCGTTTATGTTGGATACTGCTAAAAGCGATGCCCTGAAATTGCGCAAGCTCGATTTTGACCTTTCAAATTACTTTTCTAATACTATAATTCCGCAGCTGTTCGTGGATGCAGATCATATCTTGAGGATTTTCACCCCTAAGGCTATGAAGCAGTTTTCCCTTTCATATGATCATGTGGGCAAGAACATCGCCGATATCAAAGACAATTTTCGGTATCCCGATATTGTTGAAGATATTCAGGACATTATTGATAATTCCAACAAGATCTGCGATAAAGAAGTACAAACTGCCGACGGAAGTTGGTTCCAGATGGCTATTGTACCTTATGTAGAGCTGGAAAAGGATGTTATCAATGGGGTAATCATCACTTTTGTGGACATCACAAAGCGACTGAAGTCCATTAGAGAACTTGAAAAACTGAATTCACAGTACGAAACCCTTAAGTATGCCTTAGCCCACGATATAAGGCAACCCATTTCTGCCATCACTTTGATAGCCGGCGGATTAGGGCTGGCGCATAAAAAAGACGATTCCATGCAGTTAGAGAAGTTTATCAAAACCCTTAAAGAGTCTTCCAAATGCCTGGATGGCATGGTTGAAGATTTTACTACAGGAAAGGTAGACGTAAATGGAGATTCCTCTGAAGGGATTGCCCTTAACATTGAAGAGATCTGCCAGGACATACTTCATTCCCTTAAGATTGAGATCAAAGAGAAAAATATTAAAGTTACGACAGATTTGAAGGTAAAGGAAATTATCTTCCCACGGAACAGCCTGAGAAGTGTATTCTACAACCTTATTCAAAATGCCATTAAATTCAGTGATTCC
Source organism: Gillisia sp. (assembly GCA_046496275.1). Taxonomy (GTDB): domain Bacteria; phylum Bacteroidota; class Bacteroidia; order Flavobacteriales; family Flavobacteriaceae; genus Gillisia. Next base: position 3,447 of record JAWOHC010000218.1, on the reverse strand, counting down.
GAAAAAGATTCAGAGATTAAAATAGCCACAGAAGCAGTGAGAGGTTTTGTGATCCTTTGTGTGCAGGATAACGGATTGGGTATCCCTTTTAAAGATCAAAGGCAAGTTTTTAAAAAATCTAAAAGATTATCTAAGATAATAGAGGGTACAGGGATGGGTCTTTATGTAGTTAAACATATGCTCGAGGATAATAAGAGCAGGATAAAACTTGAGAGCAAAGAGAGAGAGGGTACTACCTTTAAAGTTTTCTTTAAAACCCCTTCTGATAACAATAAAGCAATGACGAGTTCAAGCATTCTGAACCCCAGACAGTCTATAAAGATCTATCCGTAGTGAAGCGGTTCCGCTCCCGATTTTTTTCGGGTTTGCGGATTAGCACAACAAAGAGATTCACTTTTTTGCCTGTGTCCAAGATTTTTTTTTTACGAAGCGCTTTATTTAGTGGTACAGGGGTTCCTATTTTATATTCTGGGGAAGATGATTCATATCTTTCTGAGACGCTCAGCCTTGACGAAACTCAAATTGCTTATGGTGATTTAGACAAAGAAAGTTTCAGTAAAAAACAGGAAAGAGCTTTAAAATTTTTAGGCAATTATATTCTTGATTCTCAAAAAGAGCTAATAGACCTTTTCAATAAGAAGTTATAATTAAGCACTAAAATTCATATTGATTTTTCAGAAAAGGATGTTTTTAAAAATCACTGCATTCGGCCCCCACCCATACGGCCCTGCTGCATCATCCTTTGCATTCGGTTATACATCATCGTATCCTGTTGCATCATTCTTTGCATCTGATTGGAAATTGCGGTGTCCTGATGCATCATATTCATCATATCACGCATCAGGCTCTGCTTCATTTCCGGGAAGTTGCGCATCATATTCTTCATTTGTGGGTTTCCGTAGGCCCGTTGCATCATCGGGCGGTTTGCCATCATCCATTCCATGGATTGTTCGTTTTCTCTCATTTTGTTTATGAACTCATCGAAAAGTTTTTGATCGCTCAAAATCTGGTTAAAGACATCTTCCCGGAGTTCTTCATTTTCTGAAAGCCTGATTTCTTCCTTCCCAGTATCACAAGAAACAAATAAAATTGTTAGTAGGAGTACTATAAATCCTGCTGCCATATTAAAATTAATACTTTTCATTTTTACTGTATTTAAATGGATTTTTAAAATATAAACACTTGTTATTATACGTTTTAGACACCATTAAGTTAAAATACTTTTTTCTGGATAACAGTTAATTTTTGTTATGAGTAACTTAATTATTCTTAAAATTTAAGGGGCTGAACGTGCTTGATTTTGATTAACATTTACGAAATCGACTGTAAAATGTGGAAAACCGTAATTTTCATAGAAGCGGAAAGATTACTTTTGATTTTGAAGCAGGGAAAAGGATCTATAAGAAGGATCCGGGTCCCTGAATAAATTGCCTAAATGTTTAAAAAAGTTTTAGTTGCAGACGATATAGACAGTATGAACCATGCTGTGGCGAGTGTATTGAAAGAACTTAAAATTGAACAGGTTGAATATGCCCAGTATTGTGATAATGCATATATAAAAGCAAAAAAGGCAATTCAGGATGGCGAACCCTTCGATCTTTTAATTTGTGATCTTTCTTTTAAAAGTGATCACAGAAAAGTTAAGATCGCTTCCGGAAAAGATCTTATTGAAATTCTTAAAAAGGAGGATCCTGCTTTGAAAGTGATCGTTAATTCTATTGAAGATCATCCGCATACGGTTAAATCGCTTTGGGATTCAGGTAATATTGAAGCCTATGTATGCAAAGACCGGCAGGGAATGAAAGAGCTGAAAGATGCAATATTTAGTATAGGCCGTGGAAAAATCTACAACTCCCCCAAAATTGAACGGAGTTTGAAGCAAAATAACCTGCTTATCTTAAACGATTTTGAGATAAAACTCCTGAAGTATATCTCAAATGGCTGGACCCATGTTGAAATTGAGAAAAATTTCAAAGAGAACAATATCTCGCCAAGCAGTAAAAGTGCCATTGAAAAACGCTTAAAGGAATTAAGGGAAGATTTTAACGCAAAAACCACCCCACACCTTATAGGCTTATTAAAAGATTTAAAACTTATTTAAAAAGATAAATGCCGGTTCTTGATCCAAATTTTGGGTAGGGCCGATATGGAAGACTCAAAGCCGGCATTTTTTATATTATGAGATTTGAGATTTGAGATTTGAGATCTGAGATCTGAGATGTGCGAGGTAACCCAAAAGTGTTGAGATGCTTGGCACTGAATTTTTTATTTGAACTTCCCTGATTAGTGTTGACCGGTTTTAAACATTAATTTTTAATGCTACTTGTTTTTTAATTTCCCGCTGATCACGCTGTTTTCCTCAGAAATTAATCTTCATTGTTTTTAGCTACGAATGCACGAATATTTTTTATCTAATATCTCAATACTCATATCTCTTTTTCTTCTTGATGGGTTTTATGGATCAGAAATTCTATATTTGGGCAAAATCCCCAATCGCTGTTTCCTTATGATTTTGCTCGACGATCTAATTGCCCGGTTTGCTTCTTTCATCTGGGGGCTTCCTCTTTTAATTTTGCTCATAGGCGGAGGATTCTACCTTCTGGTGCGCTCAAAATTTCTTCCTTTCAGATATTTGGTGCACGCGGTTCAGGTTTTGAGGGGGAAGTACGACAATCCCGATGATCCCGGGGAGATAAGTCATTTCCAGGCATTGGCAACAGCACTTGCCGCTACCGTGGGTATGGGGAATATTGCCGGTGTGGCGGTGGCAATAGCCATTGGAGGTCCCGGAGCGATCTTTTGGATGTGGATAAGTGCCATTATTGGAATGGCTACAAAATTCTTTACCTGCAGCCTTGCGGTGATGTATAGGGGGAAGGACAGCGCAGGAGAAATCCAGGGTGGCCCCATGTATGTTATCATGGAAGGTCTTGGGAAAAAATGGAAATCCCTGGCGGTATTTTTTAGTATTGCCGGATTGGTGGGGGCGCTGCCGGTTTTTAACGTGAATCAATTAACCCAGGCGGTGAATTTTATATTGCTTGCTCCAAACGGGGTGGAAACCGGTTTCACTACAAATCTAATCATAGGTCTTGTGCTTGTTGGGATTACTTCCGTTGTGATTTTTGGCGGACTTCATCGAATAAGTAAAACGGTTTCAAAACTTGTACCTACCATGGTTTTGCTTTATTTCGTTTCTGTTTTGATCATTCTTTATGTAAATATTGAACAGGTTCCATATTACTTTAAACTCATTTTTACCGATGCTTTTTCAGCTACCTATTTTAAAGGAGATTCATTCCTTGGTGGAATTTTGGGCGGACTTATTATTCTTGGGATTCGTAGGGGAGCCTTCTCCAATGAAGCGGGAATAGGTACGGCACCAATGGCACACGGCGCTGCTAAAACAAATGAACCTATTCGGGAAGGTCTTGTGGCAATGCTGGG
>JAWOHC010000415.1:0-6104 GCA_046496275.1 Gillisia sp. | reverse complement strand
AAATGTGGTTCCGGGAATTGCATTCTACCTTGTTGGATTGCCGGATAGTGCAATAAAAGAGAGCAGCTACCGCATCGCGGCTGCACTTCAAAATAATTCCTATAATTTTCCGGGTAAAAAAATCACTATCAACATGGCTCCTGCCGATCTTAGGAAAGAGGGATCTGCCTACGATCTCACTTTGGCTCTTGGTATTCTTGCCGCATCGGGCCAAATTAATCATTCCACAATTGGAGAATATATTATTATGGGTGAACTCTCTCTGGATGGCAGCCTTCAGCCCATAAAAGGAGCGCTGCCTATTGCCATAAAAGCAAAAGAGGAGGGTTTTAAGGGGTTTATACTTCCCAAGCAAAACGTAAAAGAAGCTGCTATCGTAAGTGATCTTGAAGTTTATGGGGTAAGTAATATCAACGAAGTTATTCAGTTTTTCGACAAAAATGTTCCCTTGGAACGAACAGTGATCAATGTACGGGAAGAATTCTATAATGATCTTGAACATCTGGAACACGATTTTGCCGATGTAAAAGGTCAGGAATCTATTAAACGTTGTATGGAGATCGCCGCTGCTGGCGGCCATAATATTATTTTAATTGGACCACCGGGAGCCGGTAAAACCATGCTTGCCAAACGCCTGCCCAGTATTTTACCTCCTATGACCATTCGGGAAGCACTGGAAACCACCAAAATCCATAGTGTGGTTGGAAAGGTTAAGGAAAACGTGGGCCTTATGTCTCAAAGGCCTTTCCGAAGCCCGCATCATACAATATCGGACGTCGCCCTTGTGGGCGGAGGGGCTTACCCGCAGCCCGGGGAAATATCCCTGTCACATAATGGTGTGCTGTTCCTGGATGAGCTGCCGGAATTTAAACGTGGAGTTTTGGAAGTGTTGCGACAACCTCTGGAAGATAGGGAAGTTACTATTTCAAGAGCGAAATTTACAGTAACCTACCCGTCCAGTTTTATGCTGGTTGCAAGCATGAATCCAAGTCCGAGTGGATTTTTTAATGATCCGGGATCTCCAATGACTTCTTCACCGGCAGAAATGCAGCGCTATTTGAGCAGGATTAGTGGTCCTTTACTGGACAGGATTGACATCCATATAGAAGTAACTCCGGTGCCTTTTGAGAAACTCAGTGAGGAACGAAATGGAGAAACCAGTCATGAAATAAGAAAACGGGTTACCAAAGCACGGCAGGTACAAACCCTAAGGTTCGACGAGAATGACAAAGTGCATTACAATGCCCAGATGAGCGTTAAACAGATCAGGGATTTTTGTCAACTCGAAGAATCTTCAAAACAACTATTAAAAACCGCTATGGAACGACTAAATCTATCGGCAAGAGCATATGACAGGATATTAAAAGTTGCCCGCACCATCGCCGACCTGGAAGAAACAGAGAATATTCAGGGTGCACATATAAGTGAGGCCATTCAATACAGGAGTTTGGACCGTGAAGGCTGGTTGGGTTAAAAATTTCACACTTTTCTATAGCTTAGCTTAGATTTTAATACATTTGAAAAATTAATCCTGTTTCCGAAATATTTTTCAAAAATGAAACATCCATTAGAAAAGATTTTCTCACACACGGGAATTTTTATATGGATGTTACCTATGACCGCTAAAACAATAATAACACATATGAAAAGACCCCTGATAGTTCTATTGCTCATTTTATTGATTGGCTGCAAAGGTGAAGACCGCAACAAGGCCGAAGAAAAAAATAACACTGATTCCGATAGCATTTTGGGAACTGATATTTCACTTGATGATCTTATCAATGAGGAAACAGTAGAGCTTAATCTGGAAGAAGCAAATAAGCTTGCAGAGTTACCTCTGGCCTGCATAAATACTGTGTATCCAAATAAATTGGGACAAACCCTGGGTTCAGAAAAAGACCTAAAATCTCCGGAAGAACTTCATCCTGCCTTTTACGGATGTTTCGATTGGCATTCCTCCGTACATGCACATTGGTCCCTTGTGAAATTATTAAAACATTTCCCGAAACTTGATCGCGCAACAGAAATTAAGGAAGCACTGGAAACTTCTCTGTCAAAAGAAAATATTCAAGCCGAAATCGCTTATTTTAAAGGAGAACACAATCAGGATTATGAACGCACCTATGGCTGGGCCTGGCTTTTAAAACTTACGGAAGAACTTTATACCTGGGATACCGATATGGGGACAGAGCTTTCAGAAAATATAAAACCCCTTGCAGACTTAATCGTGGAACGCACAACAGAATTCCTGCCTAAACTGAATTACCCAATACGGGTAGGGGAACATACAAATACCGCTTTTGCCCTAAGTTTTGCTTATGATTACGCAATTGCAACAAAAAATACAGAATTCAAGACATTGATAGAGGAAAGAGCCAGAGATTTTTATTTAAAGGATAAAGAATGCCCTATGGCCTGGGAGCCGAGTGGTTTTGATTTTCTTTCCCCTTGTTTAGAGGAAATAGATCTCATGAGAAAAGTTTTGCCAAAAGCCGCATTTTCGCTGTGGATGGATAATTTTATGCCACAGCTTAAAAAATCGGACTTTACATTGATACCCGGTGAAGTTTCAGACAGGAAAGATGGAAAATTGGTGCATCTGGATGGATTGAATTTTAGCAGAGCCTGGGTTTTTTACGGTTTGGCAAATCAGTATCCGGAAGATTATGCTCATTTAAAGAAACTGGCAGATCAACACATGCAGCATTCCTTTCCAAATCTTGTGGGAGATAGCTATGAAGGAGGTCACTGGTTGGGCAGTTTTGCCTTATATTCCCTAAATGAATCAAAAGCTAAAAAGTGAAAAACTGGTTAAAAAATGTAGGTCCGGGAGTATTGGTCTCGGCCGCATTTATTGGTCCAGGGACGGTCACGGTTTGCACCCTTGCGGGGGTTAATTTTCAATATGCGCTTTTATGGGCCTTATTACTGTCGGTAATTGCCTGCGTGATTCTACAGGAAATGGCTGCCAGGCTTGGGATCATAGCGCAAAAAGGGCTTAGCGAATGCATTCGGGAAGAAATAAAAAATCCGGTGTTAAGAGTACTGGCCATCATTCTTATATTTTCTGCAATTGTAGTGGGAAACGCCGCTTATGAGGCAGGAAATATCACGGGTGCAGTTTTGGGAATAACGGCAATCACTTCTCCCTTAACCCTTGAAATAGGTAGTTTTACACTCAATTTATGGAGCGTTATTGTTGGCGCAATTGCATTTGCTTTGCTGGCAATAGGGAATTATAAAATCCTGGAGCGGGTTTTTATTGCGCTGGTTGCATTGATGAGTATTTCCTTTCTTATTACCGCATTTCTTACCAAACCGGATTTTTTTCAGGTTTTAAAAGGATTGTTTATCCCAACTACCGGATCTGCAGGAATCTTAACGGTCATTGCCCTGGTAGGAACCACTGTAGTGCCTTATAATTTATTTTTGCACGCATCTCTTGTTGGAGAGAAATGGAAGTTGCCTTCAGATCTTAAAATTGCAAGAAGGGAACTTAGCATCGCTATTGTACTGGGGGGATTGGTTTCTATGGCCATTGTTATAACAGCTGCGGTTCCCAATTTAGATGATGTTACTTCTGCCTCCGATCTGGCACTGGGACTAAAGCCCTTATTTGGGGATTATGCTACCCTTTTTATCGCGGTAGGCTTATTGGCCGCCGGGATTACTTCTTCCATCACAGCTCCATTGGCAGCTGCTTATGTGGTAAAAGGTTGTCTGGGTTGGGAAAAAGGCTTAAAATCCCTTAAATTTAAATCGGTTTGGGCAACAATCCTTATAATGGGCGTGTTTTTCTCATCCCTGCAGTTAAAACCTGTGGAAATAATACAGTTTGCGCAAATAGCCAATGGATTGTTACTGCCCATAATTGCTATATTTCTGTTCTGGATTGTTAACCGGTCTTCGGTTATGGGGGAATTCCGCAATACGTTGAGGCAAAATATTTTGGGGTTACTCATAATTGGGATCACCATCTTTCTGGGGGCGAAATCCATTTATACTGTTTTAGAAGGCTTTTAAAAATTTTCTTATGAAATGACCCTAAGGAAATTTGTTACGAGCACCGATGAATTTATGCGAAATATTCCCGATAGAGCGGGAGACCATTAAAAAACAATAAAATTATCAAATGAAAAATATACACATCAATTGTGATCTTGGAGAAGGAGGAGAGCATGATGCGCAGTTAATGCCTTTGATCTCAGCCTGTAATATCGCCTGTGGTGGACACTCAGGTACGGTGGAAAGCATGCACGATACTGTAATGCTTGCAATGGAAAATAATGTGGAAATGGGAGCGCACCCGTCCTATCCCGATAGGGAAAACTTCGGAAGAAAAACGCTTCCGATGACTCCCGAAAATTTGCAACAAAGTCTGGTTGCTCAAATTCTTAGTTTGAAGCAAATTGCAGAAGCTCAGGGAGGAAAGCTCACTCATATTAAACCGCATGGAGCTCTTTATAATGATGCTGCTACCGATGAAAAAATCGCGCAGGTCGTTGTAGATTCTATACTGGAATTTGAAGATAAATTCACAATTTACGCGCCACAAAATTCTGTAATTTCACGTCTTGCGGAAGGGAAAATCGAAGTGGTTTTGGAGGCCTTTGCAGACCGGAATTATGAAGAGAATTACCAACTGGTTTCCCGTGATAAACCTAATGCTTTAATCACCAAAAAAGAGGCTGTTTTTCAACATCTTTTTTTGATGTTTACAGAAGGGAAAATACGCTGTGAAAATCAAAAGTTTATTCATAGTCTTGCCTCCACATTTTGCCTTCATAGCGACACCCCGAATGCGGTGGAAATTTTGAAATATTTACAGCAGAGATTCAGGAAGAAAAACATCGAAATTTTACGTTCATGAAAGATCAATTTCCAGAAGTAAAAGTGATGGGGGAGCGGGCAATTTTGATTGAATTTAAGCCTGAGATCAATGAAAAGCTACTGGAAAAAATGCTATTTCAAAAAAAAATGATCGAAGAACATTATATTGAACTAAAGGTTGAGGTGATAAACACATATAGTTCATTATTAGTTTATTATATATTCGATATAGAGGATATCTATAGTGAGGTTTTGACTGTAAAAAGGCTTTTGGAGACACCGAATATAGCGAAAAATTTTAACGCCCAGCTTCACTATATTCCAGTTTGCTATGATCTTGATTTTGGGTTGGATCTGGAGTTTTTGGCCAGTCAAAAGAATTGCTCTGTTACAGAGATAATCAGCCTTCATACCCTTCCTGTTTACACCGTGTATTTTATTGGTTTCTTGCCAGGATTTTTATACCTGGGAGGGCTTGATAAAAAGCTTCAGATTTCCCGTAAGGAGCAACCTAGAATGAAGGTTGAAAAAGGGGCTGTTGGGATAGGAGAAAACCAGACCGGAATCTACCCTAAATCCAGTCCTGGCGGATGGCAAATTATTGGTAAATCACCGGTTGAATTCTTTGATAGAAACAGCGAGCCTCCATGTGAAATTGTGGCTGGGGATAAAGTGAAATTTTATAGCATAAGCAGAACAGCGTTGGATGAGATTTCAGAAGAAATAAGCTCGGGTAATTTTCACGTAAAAAGGGAAAAGTATGAAAGCTGAAATTGAAGTTTTACAGCCGGGTTTATTTTCCACTATTCAGGATTTGGGGCGATATGGATTTTTGAAATATGGAGTTCCTTTGAGTGGAAACATGGATAAATACGCTTCCATGATGGGGAACCTTATTTTGAACAATCCGGTTAATGCTGCGGTACTTGAAATTACCCAGATGGGTCCTAAACTAAGATTTAATGCTTTCGCGCAAGTGGTGTTCACAGGAGCTGATCTTTCTCCTGAAATCAACAAAATACCCGTTGCCAACAATACAATATACCTCATCAATTGCGGAGACGAACTTTCTTTTGGGAAAAGGAAATCGGGTTGTCGGGCATATCTTTCCATTAAAGGTGGATTTAAAACTTCTGAAAGTCTTGGAAGCAAAAGCTGGTATGAAGGAATTTCAGATTTTTCAAAATTGACGACAGGTATGAAGTTGGCTTTTGAAAAAACTACGTCTGTGTTATATGATACACATGCTTCGGTAAAAATAAATTCGGAATATT
>JAWOHC010000382.1:0-9262 GCA_046496275.1 Gillisia sp. | reverse complement strand
TTCTAATTATAATTTTATTAACTTAAAGTAAGTCATCCAGAATAAATTATTGTACAATCTCATTTTTGATGAAATTTTTAGAGGCCATTAAATCGTAAACGGTGTTAGACCGGTTATTTTAAAACGGTATTTATGCTAATAGCTAAAATTAAAAGAACCAACACGGTACTGTTTTTCATTTTTCTTATAATTGTAGGTCTTTATTATGGATCTACCTTTTTAATACCATTTACCTTTGCAGTATTTTTTTCTACTCTGGTGGTTCCTTTTAGTAATTTCCTGGAAAAAAAGGCGGGTTTTGGCCGAATCTTATCTTCTTTTGTAAGTACATTAATACTTTTTTTGGGAATAGGCATACTAATGTTTTTACTCTTTAGGCAACTTGAGGTATTTGTTCGGGACATTGTAGAAAGGAGGGTGGAAATTATGGAATTTTTGGTGGTTCTCCAGGAAGAATTAGTGATTTTAACAGGATTTACTACGAATCAACAGGTAGCTCTTATTGAGGATAGCCTTGGGGGTATCCTCAATTTTTTTCAAGGGCTTTTAAGACGATTAATAACAAATCTTTCCGGAATAATTGGGAAATTTTTATTAATCCTCATTTATGTTTTTCTGCTTTTGATAAACCGAAATAAATTTGAAGACTTTATAATTCGATATGTTTCAGATGACCGAAAAGTTAAAGTGTACAAAATTTTAGAGGCAACCCAACAAGTCGCTCATAAATATCTATGGGGAAGAATACAGGTAATGTTTATACTTGGAATTATGTATTCGATTACATTTTTCGCCTATGGTCTTGAACACGCATTATTATTGATAATATTTGGGGTAATCATTACCGTAATTCCTTACATAGGGCCTTTTATAAGTGGGGTACTGCCGGTGTTGTTTATGATAATTTTTGGTGGCAGCACCCTTGAGATAGTTTCTTTTACATTTATTGTTTTAGTTATTCAATTAATTGAGAGTTATGTGGCAGAACCTATAATCATAGGTTCTGAAGTCCAGCAAAGTCCGCTATTTGTCATTATTGCAATTATTTTAGGCGGGATTATTTGGGGTCTGCCAGGAATGATTTTATTTGTTCCCATTTTCGCAATTCTTAAAATAATCTTTGATAATAGCAAACAATTAAAGCCCGTTGGTTATTTGATAGGTTATGAAAGACCCGATGAAAAAGCAGGTTTTTTTGATAAGATGAAGAAAAAATTAAAAAAATAAAGAATCCCTGGGCAAGTCCAAAATTTATGTTCCAACAAGTATCTGGAGGCATACACATTTAAAAATGCCCCGAGGCCCCCTGAATTATTCGGGAGGGGGCCTCGGGGCATAAATCCGGCAATGGGTGATTAAAAATTATCCCATCGCTGTTTTTTAATGTTCCATCAAGGTTGTCTTAATTTCCACTTTTTGATGTAAGGTTTTGTGTACCGGGCACTTTTCGGCAATTTGAAGCAGCCTTTCTTTTTGTTTATCGTCCAAGTTACCCGTCACAACAATCGCTCGTTCAAACACATCTATTTTAGCTGAAGAGCTTTCACAATTCTCACAATCCTCAACGTAGGATTTAGAGTGATTGATATGGGTCTCTACCGTTTCAAGATTCCATTTTTTTCTTCTGGCATACATTTGAAGGGTCATAGAAGTACAAGCTGCCAATCCTGCAGCAACCAACTGATATGGATCGGGGCCAAAATCATTACCTCCGGCAATCACTGGCTCATCGGCAACGAAATGATGATTTCCAGCCTTAATTCTTGTAGTGAACCCTGAATTTCCAAGATTTGCAACCACCTCGTGATTAGATGCCAGGCTTTTTAGGACTGGGATTTCCAAATATCTGGCTGCCCAACTGGCAATGATGTTGCCGGCATACTTTGAATCTTCTTTGTCTGAGAGCAAATGATCTGCCCCATCCAAGGACACAAAACTTTTTGGATGTTTGGCGGCAATGTACAATTCTTCAGCATTCTTAATCGCTACGATACTATCCTGTGGAGAATGAAGAATAAGAATTGATTTTTCCAATTTTGGAAGAATTTCTTTTAGATCCTTTTTTTCAAGGTCATCAAGAAATTGTTTTTTTATACTGAAGGATCTTCCTCCAATATTTACTAAAGCTTTGCCTTTTTTATTTATTTCTTCAACATTATCCTTTATTAGGTGTCTCACATGGGTAATAGAGGAGGGGGCGCCCAATGTGGCAATAGCCTTTAGCTTTGGAAGATGTTGTGCGGCAAAGTATACTGCTGCACCACCCAGAGAATGACCAATTAAAAGGGTAGGGGACTTGTAGTTGGTTTTAAGGAATGCTTCTGCAGCTAGAAGATCTTCTACATTTCCTGAAAAATTGGAATCTGAAAATTCTCCCTCGCTTTCTCCCAATCCAGTAAAGTCAAAACGCAAAACACCAAACCCTTTATCGGTTAAGGCATCACAAATATTTTTAACAGCAAAAAAATTCTTGTTACAGGTAAAACAATGTGCGAAAATAACAAAATTATGAGGGGCCTGATCTATGGGTAGTTCCAGCTTTCCATGGAGTTCAAACCCTTCTTTATTTTTAAAAGTAACTTTTTCTGAGCTCATAATAATAATTTTTATTTTATAGAATTCAATTTTATTCAAATTAAGGAAAAGGACGAGTTAATTTCTTCTTAAAATAAAAAAAAGCTGTAATAGGAAATCCTTTTACAGCTTTTCATTTTTATGAAAATGACTTATTTAAGTTCTCGTATTTGTATGTTCCTATACCAAACTTTGTCATCATGATCCTGAAGGGCGATATGTCCGGTGCTATGTTTTCCGAAATCTTCCCAACCTTTAAATTTTGAACCTTCTACCATGTTATCCCATTCTTCGCCATGTACCGGAAATTCCGTAATTTTTTCACCATTTAAGGTAACCGATCCTAAATTGGCTTCATGATCTATTCGTAGTATGATTTTATTCCATTCCCCTGCCGGTTTTGTAACATCTTTAGATGCAGGAACCATATCATAAAGTGCTCCCGCCTGGCGAATTGGACCGTTTTTGGCATCGGGATGCTTTTGGTTATCCAATATTTGTATTTCTGGCCCTGTAAGGTAAGGTTCATTAAATTTCGCATCTTCCTGAACTCCCCACATAATTCCACTATTACCGCCTTCAGATATCTTCCATTCCAAAGAAAGTTCAAAATTGGTGAATTCCTTTTCTGTAATAAGGTTTTCAGATCCAGAGCGTTTTCCTTCAGCAGCTGAAAAAGCTATAGTGCCATCTTCAACCTTCCATTGCGTTATTTTATCAGAATTATAGGCTTTCCACCCATCTAGGTTTTCACCATTAAAAAGAATGGTGACTTCCTGGTCTTCCCGTTTGTCTATACTTTCGGTTTCCACAATTTCTCCCTGGTCTTCAGTTTTGTCTTTACAGTTGATGCTAATCAAAGCAACTGCCAGTATTACTAATAAACTAGTTTTTTTCATATGTAAATATTTATTGTTTTTTAATGGTCATATGCAATTCGCATATCTTAATCTGTGTTTGTATCTTATTCCCGTTATGCTCATTTCATAAGTAGATATTTATTGGTTTAGTTAATTCCTAAGATTCTTTTTAATTTTTCTTCATCAATTTTAGTTCCTGCAAAATCATCAAATTTCTTTTGCGTGGCTTCCATGATATTGGATTGTATAAATGCAGCACCTTCCCTGGCACCCTGTTCCGGAGATTTTATGCAGCATTCCCATTCCATAACGGCCCAAACATCGCACCCATACTGGGTTAATTTTGAAAAGATAGTTTTAAAATCCACCTGACCATCACCCGGGCTTCGGTAACGTCCGGCACGGTCTATCCAGTCCCCATAACCGCCAAAAGATCCCTTTTTTCCGGTAGGATTAAATTCGGCATCTTTTACGTGGAACATCTTTATGTAATCATGATAATGATCTATATATTCGATATAATCCAGCTGTTGAAGCACAAAATGACTTGGATCATATAATATATTAACCCGTTTATGATTGTTGGTAGCATCTAAAAAACGTTCAAAAGTAACACCGTCATGAATATCTTCTCCAGGATGCACCTCATAACATACATCTACTCCCTGCTCATCAAATTCATTTAAAATTGGCATCCATCGCTTTGCTAATTCCTGAAATCCCATTTCTACTAAACCTTCCGGGCGTTGAGGCCAGGGATGTGCTGTATGCCACAACAGGGAACCGCTAAAGGTGCCAAGTACATCTAAATCAAGATGCCTGCTTGCTTTGGCTGCGCTTTTTAATTGAGCAACCGCCCATTCGGTTCTTTTTTTAGGATTGTTTTTATAAGCTTCGGGAGCAAAATTGTCAAACATGATATCATAGGCAGGATGTACTGCAACCAGTTGACCCTGTAAATGAGTACTAAGCTCGGTGATCTCCAAACCGAATGATTGAATTTTCCCTTTTAGTTCATCACAATAATCCTTGCTTTCTCCAGCTTTGGTTAGATCTATTAGGGAGGTTTCCCAGGTTGGGATCTGAATTCCTTTGTAACCAAGATCGGCCGCCCATTGACATAATCCTTCCAAAGAATTAAAAGGTGGTTTGCTGTCCATAAACTGCGCTAAAAAAACCGCAGGTCCTTTTATAGTTTTCATATGTGTTTTATTTTATGGTTTTTTAGTCAATTTTCACCCAAACATTTCCGTGTTGGTGAGAAGCTACTGCTTTCTCTATGAAATTTACACCTCGTATCCCATCTTTCATCGTTGGGAATTCGCCAGGGTGATATTTTTCTTTTTTAATAGCTCTGGCAACTCCTTTATAGATATTACCCATAGAATCAAAAATTCCTTCGGGATGTCCCGGTGGTAATTTGGTTCCATCCAACGATAATTCGCTATTGTAAGCATGTCCGGGTTTTAATACACGTAAAGGCTCACCATCCTGCAGTAAATACAGGTAATTTGGGTTTTCCTGTTCCCATTTCAACCCGGCTTTGTCCCCATAAATGCTTACGGTGAAATTATTTTCTTCCCCGGTAGCGATCTGGCTGGTCCTTATAACACCTTTTACAAATTCTGAAAATCTCAATAGAATTGTTCCATCAATATCCATTTTATTATCCTTGTACATGTAATTAAGATCTGCCAGAATTTCTTTTATTTCCAGGCCACTCACATATTCTATCATATCGAATGCATGGGTGCCTATATCCCCAACACAGCAACTTATTCCTGATTTCTCAGGGTTTAAACGCCAGGTATTCGCGCGTTTTTCAGCATCATGAATTATTGGGTTGATCCAACCCTGATAGTATTGGACATCTATTTTCTGAACTTTCCCTATAGCTCCATTCGAGATCATTTCCCTCATTTGACGGATCATAGGATACCCGGTATAGGTATAGGTAACCGCAAATACCGTTTTTGATTTTTCAAGAAGGCTTTCCAATATTTTGGCTTCTTCAAGAGTAGTAGTTAAGGGCTTTTCACAAATTATGTTATACCCGTTTTCCAGAAGTTGTTTCGCCATTGGGAAATGGAGAAAGTTAGGAGTTAAGATAGAAACAACCTGCATACGTTCTTCCTTTGGTAAGGCAGCTTCGGCTGCTATAAGAGCATCGAGATCTTTGTATGTTCTATCTGTTCTAATACCTATTTCTTCGGCAAATGCAATGCTTTCGCTAAGTTCCTGGTTAAAAACCCCTCCTACAAGTTCATATTGGTCATACATTGCTGAAGCAACCCTATGTAAAATTCCTATAAGGGAATCGCCTCCGCCACCAAGTATGCCTAATCTTATTTTGTTATTCATATGTAGCTATTTATTATTTCGACTTCGCTCAATACAAGCGTTTTTTATTCGTCATATGCAATTCGCATATCTTCATTGGTTTTTGTATCGTGTTTCCGTTATGTTTAATTCATCAATTAAATTCTCTCTATTACTTTTTTGTCAAGCTTCTCATTTTTGAAGAAAACAGCAAATAATATCATTACTACGAATGCAAATACAGCAGGAACTATCCATATTTGTTCCCAATCATGGGTTCCGTCTGCATTTAAATATAGATCGCTTATTTGCCCGGCAACCCAAAAACCAATTAGCATCCCAACACCATAGGTAGCTAAGGTAATTAATCCCTGTGCGGCGCTTTTAATTTTTGGACCTGCTTTCGAATCAGTGTAAATTTGGCCTGCTACAAAGAAAAAATCGTAACAAATACCGTGTAATGCGATTCCAATGATAAGCATGTAAACCATTTCTCCCGCATCTCCATAGGCAAAAAGCAAATATCTTACCGCCCACGCCAGCATTCCTGCAAGCAGGGTAATTTTAAATCCGAATTTCTTAAAGAAAAACGGTAATAACAGCAGGAAGAGGACTTCAGAAATTTGGCCAATAGTCATCATTGCAGTAGGGTCTTCCATTCCAACTTCAGATAAAAATGGGTTTGCATTCTGATAATAGAAAGCCAATGGAATACAAATTAGCACAGAAGATATAAAGAACATCAGGAAATTTCTTCCTTTCAATAAAGCAAGTGCTTCCAATCCTAAAATATCTGAAAGGGTAACTTTTTCTCCTTTGCTGCTGGGCGGGGTTTTTGGTAGCGTGAAGCTAAATAATCCCAAAACTGCAGATGCTATTGCTACCATTAAAAAGGTATTTCTCAACATTCCTTCTGCTCTGGCTGCCGGAGCATCCCAGGCAAATACGAGGCTAATCACCAAACCTGCGATAATCCAGCCCAGGGTTCCAAACACCCGTATGCCGGAAAATTGTTTCTCAGGATCGTTCATTTGGTAGAAGGAAATGGAGTTCACCAACGCCAAAGTTGGCATATAAATAATCATATATCCTAAAATATAAGGGTAGAAGGTGCCAAAGTCTTCAGAGGTGTACATCATGTATAATAAAACGGCGCCGGCTAAATGCAGGAATCCAAGTATGCGTTCTGCATTAAAGAATTTGTCTGCAATAAGCCCAATAATAAAGGGAGCTATAATTGCTCCCCAGGATTGTGTAGAGAAAGCCATGGCCGTTTGTGTTCCGGTAGCTTCAAGGTTATTGCCTAAAAAAGTTCCTAATGTTACAAACCAACCTCCCCAAATAAAAAACTCAAGGAACATCATGGCCGAAAGCTGAAAACGGACTAAATTTTTCATATACTATTAAAGTTTACTTCCTTCGGCAATTAATAATTCTTTAGTCGCTATGATACCTTCTTCGGGAGAGAGTTCTTCACCTTCATATTCAATCCCAATAAAACCGGTATAACCGGCATCTTTTACGATTTTAAGCATTCTGCCATAATCTATGGTTGTTTCCTGTCCGGATTCATCAAAAGCATAAGATTTTGCGCTAACTGCTTTCGCGCGAGGCATCATTTCTTCTACTCCCTGATATTTTGGGTATTCTTCAATACAAGCCGCTTCCCATCGTTCTCCTCCTTCACGTTGAAGGCAGAAGTTTCCAAAATCTGGCAGGGTTCCGCAATTTGGGAGATTTACTCCTTCTATTACCTCCACCAATAAAGCTGCATTAGAAGAAAGATAGCCATGATTTTCAACCAAAACGTTTATATTTTTTTCTGAAGCATATTCCGATAATTTTTTTAGTCCGTCTGTTGAATTGGCTTTCCATTCTTCAGGATCATCGCTTCCAAATAAATTCACGCGTATTGAATGTGCGCCCAAAAACTGCGCGGCATCCACCCATTTTTTATGATTTTCAACAGCTTTGTTTCGTTCTGTTTTATCTGAAGTAGCAAGATCTCCCTCACCATCAATCATAATTAAAACATTTTCAACATTATATCGATCACTTCTGGCTTTCAAAGTGTCCAAAACGCTTGCGAGATCTGTTTTTTCAATTTCTGAAGTATAAAGACCACTTACATATTCAATTCCTGAAAAACCCATCTCATGAGCTTTTTGAGCAAAATCCATAGGATCCATTTCACCTTCAATAATTGGTTTACTTAGGGACCATTGAGCCAGGGAAATTTCGAAAAACAATTCCTGATTTTCGGTTTGGCTGTCTGAAGTTTCTATAGTTTCCTTTGGTTCCTGATTGTTTTTACAAGAAACCAGGCCTGCCATAAAAAATAAAGCAAGTAAGAATGATTGAGTAATCTTAGGGAATTTTCGTGTCATGAACTTTTTATTTAGTTTTCTTTTATTTTGGTTGTAACTTTAAGAATCTTAAAAGTAGACTTTTTTTCAAAGATGTAAAAAAATAAACATAATTTGATATATTTGGCCATATAGCTTAAATGAAAAATTAATTAATCCCAGAACTGTGAGCAATATTTATGAAAATCAAACCTATGATGCAATTGTAGTAGGTACAGGAATTAGTGGTGGTTGGGCCGCTAAAGAACTTTGTGAAAAAGGATTTAAAACCCTTGTTTTAGAAAGAGGACGTATGGTAAAACATATTGAAGATTATCCAACCATGAATGATGATCCCTGGGATTATAAATTTAAAGGACAGGTACCCCGAGAAGAAGCGAAAAATCAAGAAGTACAGGCCAGGACCGGGTATACCGTAAACGAAGCTAGTAAACATTGGTTTGTAGATGACCTTAAGCATCCTTACAATGAAACCAAACGATTTGACTGGATGCGTGGATATCACGTTGGAGGAAGATCTATAATGTGGGGGAGGCATAGCTACAGATTAAGCGAACTGGATTTTGAAGCGAATAAAAAGGATGGTATCGCTGTAGACTGGCCAATACGATATAAGGATGTTGCCCCCTGGTATGACTATGTAGAAGCATTTGTTGGAATTAGTGGTGAAAATTTAGGGTTGTCTCAATTACCAGATGGGAAATTTCTTCCTCCTATGGAACTGAATTGTGTGGAGGATCATCTTAAAAAGAGCATGGCGGAAAACTATACCGACAGGGTTCTTACCGCCGGTGCCGGGCCTAGCGGTAGCGGGCCCGGCACGCCGTTGCGACAGATCCCCGGCACCACCCCTTCGCTGCTGTCGCTGCCGCCGGGGTGCAGCTTCGCCCCGCGTTGCCCGCGGGCATCGCCGCTCTGCAGCACGACACCGCCGTGGCTTGTGACAGGCGGCCGCGCCGTGCGGTGCCATCATCCCATGGCCGACACATGAGCTTTCTGACGGTCGACAACCTCTGCCGCCAGTTCGACGCGCGGCTGACCCTCGGCGACCGGATCGCCGCGCGGCTCGGCGCGCCGGTCGAGACCCGCGGGGTGCGGGCGGTGGAGGGTGTCTCGTTCACGCTGAACCGCGGCGAGACCCTG
>JAWOHC010000318.1:0-5038 GCA_046496275.1 Gillisia sp. | reverse complement strand
AGAAGCAAATCGTCATGAAATATTAAGAACAGGCAGCGGGAAGAAAGTCCTCGAACTTAAACCGAATATAAACTGGCATAAAGGATATGCGCTGGATTGGCTTACTAAAAAACTGGGCTGGGACAAGGAAAAATACCTTCGGATATATTTAGGTGATGATATTACCGATGAAGATGGCTTTGAGGCGCTTATTGAAGATGGGATCGGGATCCTGGTAGGAACTCACGGGGAAAAAACTTCTGCAACTTTCGCACTTCGCAATACAAATGAGGTGACCCAATTTCTTCAACATCTAAAAAACAGCATAAAATAACCGGGAAGAAAAGAAAACACTGAAATATGACCGCTTTTAGTATAACCTATAATGAATGGAAACCAAAAGAACAAAAACTCCGGGAAGCTCTTTGTACTTTAGGTAACGGCTATATTGGAACCCGGGGAGCTGCTGAAGAGAATTCCAATAATAACTACAACTATCCCGGAACTTATATGGCAGGCGGTTACAATCGTGCTAAAACGGAAATTTCAGGAAGAATTATTGAAAATGAGGATCTTGTGAATTTCCCCAATTGGCTGTGCCTTAGTTTCAGGCCTGAAAGAGGGGAATGGCTAAACCTTGATAAGGTAGAAATCCTGGATTACAAGCAGGTTCTGGAAATGAAAAAAGGAACTCTGGAACGAATTTTTAGAATTAAAGATCCTGAAGGACGAATAACTTCCATTCACAGCAGTCGCCTGGTTAGTATGAAAGATTTACACCTGGCTGCTATCCAATGGCATTTCATTCCGCAAAACTGGAGCGGAAATTTAGAAATCCGCACAGCTCTGGACGGTACCGTTATAAATGATAATGTTGCCAGGTACAGGGAACTGGAAGGGCAGCATTTGGAGTCACTGAACACCGAGGTGATTAGTGAAAATCGAATGCTGTTACAGGTACAGACAAAACAATCAAAAATTATAATGGCTCAGGCGGCCAGGACACAGATTTATTCCGGGCAAAAAATTGTAAAAAGCGATATAAGCAACCAACAAAAAGAAGGATATATAGAACAGGTATTCCATTTTTCAGTTAAAGAAGGAAAAAAATACGTGGTCGAAAAGATCGTCGCCATCTATACAAACCGCGACAGGGCCATAACCGAACCATCCCTGGATGCCTGTAACGATATTGAGCGTGCGGGAAGGTTCAAAGAAATACTTTTAAGGCAAAAGCAAGCTTATGGGTTTTTATGGCACCGGTCTGATATAGGAATTATTGGCAGCACAAAAATTCAACAATTAGCACGCCTTCATATTTTTCACAGCTTGCAAACCATCTCTCCAAATACAATGGGCCTTGATGTTGGCGTGCCAGCCAGAGGCTTGCATGGGGAAGCCTACAGGGGACACATTTTTTGGGATGAACTTTATATTTACCCATTTTTAAACCTGAGATTTCCTGAAATTACCAGAAGTTTGTTGATGTATAGGTACTACAGACTAGATGAAGCCCGTCATGCGGCCAAACTGGAAGGTTATAAAGGAGCCATGTTCCCATGGCAAAGTGGCAGCAATGGACGGGAAGAAACCCAGATTTTACATCTAAATCCTGAATCGGGAAATTGGATCCCGGATAATACCCATTTACAAAGACATGTGAATTCGGCTATTGCTTTTAATATCTGGAACTATTATGTAGCCTCAGACGACAAACTTTTTCTTTCCTATTTTGGAGCCGAGATGTTCCTGAGCATTGCTTTATTCTGGGCCAGTAAAGCTACATATAACAAGGATCGGGACCGTTATGAAATACACGGGGTTGTTGGGCCCGACGAATATCATACCTCCTATCCCAATTCTAAAGAACAGGGTCTTAAAAACAATGCCTACACAAATATAATGGCTGCCTGGGTACTGCAAAAAGCTTTAGAGATTCTGGAGCTTATTGAAAAAAGCCGGAAACGTGAATTGCTCCGGGTTTTGGCCATCGATGACGCAGAATTTTTGTTGTGGCAGGACATCAGTAAAAAAATGTACGTTCCCTTTATTAAAGATGGGATTATCAATCAATTTGAGGGTTATGAAATGCTCAGGGAGTTTCCGTGGCAGGATTACCGGGAAAAATATGGAGATATACAGCGTCTGGATAGGATCCTGGAAAAAGAAGGGGATAACCCCAATAATTATAAGGCCGGTAAACAGGCAGATGTCCTCATGCTTTTTTACCTGTTTACCCAGGGAGAATTTAAGAATATTCTTGAAAATCTTGGCTATGAGTTTAGGGAAGGGATGATCCATAATAACATTGAATATTACAGTGAACGCACTTCGCACGGATCCACCCTTAGCCGTTTGGTTTTTTCATGGATCCAATCAAAATATGACAAAGCAAAATCCTGGGAGAATTTTGAAACACTCATCCTTAGTGACTTTGAAGACATTCAGGGTGGGACTACCTCAGAGGGAATTCATTTAGGGGCCATGGCGGGATCATTAGACCTTATTCAACGCAATTTTGCAGGTCTTGCAGTATGTGATGATGCGTTATGGATAAATCCCAGGGTCCCGGACAGTATGAAAAAAATCTCCATGCGAATCAATTATAGAAAGCATTGGATCTATGTCTCTGTTGATCATGAAAAAATCAAGATTTCCTTTGAAGAAGGCTGGAGCAATGAAGTAAATATTGGGGTTCTTGATGAATTGTATAAATTCAAAATTGGAGAAGTAAGGGAGTTTTCTCTCGTGCCGCAATCCTAAACTACCAAAGATAAATTTACTTTTTTCAACGAAATCATTCAGGGAAATGAAAAACGGAGCTAAGGAAACAATTAAAAATGCTTCTCTAAAGTCTATGGAAGAGGTTCTTAAAGCATTTTCTGTAGATAAGGAGAAAGGGCTTTCAGATGAAGAAGTCAGGAAAAGGTTAAAAAAATACGGCCCGAATATTCTTAAAGAACAATCTCAAAGAAGTATTTGGCATATCCTTTTTTCCCAAATCAATAATCCAATAATTTACCTTTTAAGTGCTGCAGCTTTATTAGCCTTCGCTTTTAATGACATTGCCGAGGGAATAGCTATTGTAGTTGTTCTTGTAATAAATACAATTATAGGTTTTTGGATGGAATATAAAGCCCAAAAATCTATGAAGTCCCTAAAGGAATTAGATAAAATTCAAGCCAGGGTCATTCGCAACGGTAAAAAAGAGCATATAGACGCAGAAAAGATAGTGCCCGGAGATATTTTACTTGTGGTTTCTGGCGATCTTATTCCGGCAGATGGGAGAATACTGGAAGCCACAGAACTGCAAATTGATGAATCCCCTTTGACAGGAGAATCGGTGCCAATCAATAAATCTTCTGATGTTTTGAAAGAAGAAAAACCTGTAGCGGATCGTACAAATATTATTTATAAGGGAACCGCTGTAAGCGGCGGTACAGCAAAAGCTGTGGTATACGCAACAGGTATGCAAACCGAATTAGGGAGCATTTCAGCCATGGTTGGAGAAGAGAAAAAAGATGAGATCCCGTTAAATCAAAAATTAAATAAGCTTACCAAAAATCTGATCTTCGTAACCATAGGACTAGCCGTTGCCTTCCTGGTTTTTGGCTGGATAGCAGGAAAAGAGATCTACTTACTTATTCAAACCTCTATCGCCTGGACCATTGCCGCCATTCCCGAAGGTTTACCAATAGTGGCCAGTATAGCCCTGGCAAGAGGCATGCTTCGCCTGGCTAAAAAAAATGTTATTGTAAAAAAACTGGAAGCGGTAGAAACCCTTGGGGAAACCACGGTGATCTTTACTGACAAAACGGGAACCCTTACAAAAAATCAGCTCACGGTAGATACCTTATATTTTCCCGGAGACATAAGAATGAATGCCAATTGGAAAGATGCTAAACCCAATATAGAAGAAAAACAGGAAGCTGCGAAAAACGAAAACTTTCTTCAGATCTTCAAAATATCAATATTGGCAAACGATGCGAGTTTAGAAGGAGAAGAAAAACCTGAAGATGAAGAGGAAGAGGAAAAAAGAGATTCATCAGGAGTAAAAGAACCTGCAGAAAGAGAAACTGAAAGCAGAAAGGAGGAAGATAGTAGGAATAGGGAATTAGACGTTCATCTGCAAGTCCAACAAAACAATGTGAAAATTGAAACTAATACCGAAAGTGAAGAAAAACATAAAGCAGAGGTTGCTGTTGACGTTTCTGCAGATGAAAACAGAATAAGTATCCACATTCCCAGAAGCTCGAATTCTGAAGAGAGAAATAATAAAAGCGGGGGAAAAGAGAAGAAAAGTGGCGAGATTGATAAAGCCAGAGAAAACAAAATTGAGGAGGAGCAAGAGGAAATAAATGAAGAAAAAGATGATCATGGGACAGAAGAAAACGAAAAAGGAGATGGAGATCCGCTGGAGATAGCCTTACTTAGCTTCACTAAAAGGTTTAATAAGGATCTTTACAAAAAAAATCGAAGCTTAAAAAGAAAATTACATGATCCGTTCGATTCCGAATCGATGGTCATGGGCGCTGTTTATAAAGAAAATGAAGGGTTCTATGTAGCCGGAAAAGGTGCTGCACACGCAATTCTTGATCGTTCAAGCCAGGTTTTGGTAGGTGATGAACTTAAGGAACTATCTGATAATGACAAGGAGTACTGGCACAAAAAGAACAACGAATTATCTGAAGAGGGATTGCGCGTATTGGCGTTTTCATATAAGAACATAGATCGCCTTCCACAGGGAAAAGATGCTGAAGATTTTATCCGTGGGATGAATTTTGCCGGTTTAATAGGATTTATTGATCCTCCCCGTAAAGAAATTGCCAATGCTATCAATACCTGTAAAGATGCAGGAATAAAGGTGATAATGGTAACCGGGGATCATCCCGGAACGGCTAAAAATGTTGGGGAAGAAGTAGGGATCTATGACCGGGATAAGAACGGAGATGGAGTGCTTTCGGGAAAAAACCTTCAGAAAGAATTGGAAAAAGAAGATGATTCCAAAGTAATAAATGCAAAAATATTTTCCAGGGTTGATCCTTCCCAGAAATTAGAA
>JAWOHC010000076.1:0-4211 GCA_046496275.1 Gillisia sp. | reverse complement strand
CCTTCATTTTCTACCAGAATCTCCAGTTTTTGGGCAGGGTAATCCAGTAATTTTTCAATTTTCTGTGGCCATTCAATAAATTTCCAGGATTCGGTGTTGAGATAATCTTCAATACCCATATCCAGTACTTCGTTTTCATCTTCTATTCGGTAAAAATCGAAATGGAAGATTTTGCCTTGATCTGAATGATATTCGTTAACCAGTGAGAATGTGGGACTGGAGGCAGCGTCTTCTGCTCCCAGGGCTTTAACAAGCGCTTTGATAAGGGTGGTTTTTCCAGCCCCCATCTCCCCGTAAAAAAGCAATGTTTTGCTTTCTACTTTGGAAAGTAATTGTACAGCAACACTATCAATTTCTGACAGCTCGTAGGTCAAGGTCATTATTTATTCGATTTTTGGCTTGGTAAAGATATGTAATTATTTATTACCTAGGGGATAAGCATACAAATGGGATGATCATTTCCTCCATAGAAACCCCTCCATGCTGGTAGGTATTCCTGAAATAATTCACATAATAATTGTAATTGTTTGGATAGGCAAAAAACATGTCTCCTTTTGCAAAAATATAGGAGCTGCTCATATTAATGGTAGGTAAATGAATTGATTTTGGATCTTTTGCCGCCAGAACATCTTTATTTTCATAGGTAAGGCTCCTTCCGGTTTTGTAGCGTAAATTTAAACTGGTGTTTTTATCTCCTATTACTTTGGAAGGTGTTTTCACATTAATTGTTCCGTGGTCTGTAGTAAGAATCAATTTAAAACCGAGTTGCTGCGCCTGCTGGATAATTTCCAGCAGCGGGGAATTCTTGAACCAGCTTTGGGTAAGGGATCTGTAGGATTTATCATTGGAGGCCAATTCCTTAATCACTTCCATTTCGGTTTTGGAATGCGAAAGCATATCCACAAAATTATAAACCACCACGGTAAGATCATTGTCCTTTTGGGATCTGAAATTTTCCACCAGTCGTTTTCCGGCTTTTAAACTGGTGATCTTGTGATACTCATATTTTATATCGAGTCCCAATCGTTTTAACTGAGATTCCAGAAATTCTTGTTCGTGGAGGTTTTTCCCACCTTCTTCGGTGTCATTGAGCCAGTATTGCGGGAATAACTTTTCCATTTCACTTGGCATTAAACCTGAAAATATCGCATTTCTGGCGTATTGTGTTGCCGTTGGAAGAATGCTGTAAAAGGCCGATTCTTCCGTCTTTTTATAATAGTTATTGATGATTGGTTCAAAAGATTTCCACTGATCATACCTCAGGTTATCAACTACTACCAGCAAGGTTGGTTGCTCTTTGCTCAATTCCGGAACTATTTTATTTTTGAACAGGGTATGAGACATAATAGGTGCATCTGCCCCTTTTTCAAACCATTCAGGATAATTCTTGTCTATGAATTTACAAAACTGATTGTTGGCTTCGAGTTTTTGGGATTCCAGGATCTCAAACATTCCACTATCCTCGATGGTTTCCAGTTGAAGCTCCCAGTAAAGCAATCGTTGATAGAGTTCTGCCCAGCCTTCATAGGAATTAACTGCCGACATATCCATGGCGATTTTTCGGAATTCCTGCTGATAATTGGAGGTGGTTTTTTCAGTGATCAACCGGGAATGGTCCAGATTTTTTTTCAAACTTAAGAGGATCTGATTCGGATTGACAGGTTTGATCAAATAATCGGCGATCTTGGAACCTATAGCATCTTCCATAAGAAATTCCTCTTCACTTTTAGTAATCATCACAATGGGAATATCGGCATGCTTTTCCTTAATTTCAAACAAGGTTTCCAGGCCGGTAAGACCCGGCATATTTTCATCCAGGAAAACAATGTCAAAATTTTCTTTTTCAATTTTTTCAATGGCTTCCATTCCGCTTTTGCAGGTGGTTACTTTATAGTTTTTGGATTCCAGAAAAATAATATGTGGCTTAAGCATATCAATTTCATCATCTGCCCAAAGTATCTTGATTTCATTCATTTGTAGTATTTTTGGAAGCCTTTTGAACACGTGTGAATTTTAATTTCAAATGACTTTGATTTCACATATGTCCTCAATGGACTTCAGTTATGTATATTTGTTATAAATTAAAAGGATTTAAGCTTGGCGATTAAAACTAAACTCAAAATATTCAACGATCCAATTTACGGTTTTATTACCATTCCCAGCGAGCGTATTTTTGAGATTATTGCACATCCGTTCTTTCAAAGACTGCGCCGTATTTCCCAAATGGGATTATCCTACCTGGTTTATCCCGGAGCGCATCATACCAGATTTCACCATGCATTGGGTGGATTGCATCTTATGCAAAAAGCCATCGAAATACTTCGTTTTAAAGGAGTTTCAATTTCCGATGAAGAGGAAGAGGCGCTGCATATAGCAATTTTGCTGCATGATATAGGACACGGTCCTTTTTCTCATGCGATGGAACACAGTATCGTTGAAGGGGTCTCCCATGAACGTATTTCACTGCTATTTATGGAGGAATTAAATGCTGAATTTAACCAAAGTTTAACGCTTGCAATCGAAATATTTAAAGGTAGTTATCATCGTAAATTTATGAATCAGTTGGTGTCGAGTCAGCTTGATATGGACAGGCTGGATTATCTTAAACGCGATAGTTTTTATACCGGTGTTCCCGAAGGCAATATTAACAGCGAGCGTATAATAACAATGCTTCACGTTGTAAATAATCATTTGGTGATAGAGGAGAAAGGGATCTATTCTGTAGAGAAATTCCTGGTTGCCAGAAGATTGATGTATTGGCAGGTGTATTTACACAAAACCGGAGTAGCCGCCGAACAGTTGCTGATTCGGGTTTTAAAAAGAGCAAAAGAATTGATGGCCGGGGGAGTAGAATTGCCGTGCAGTCCCGCACTTTCCTATTTTTTGAAAAACAAAATAGTGCTGAAAGATTTTAATTCAGCTACATTAAAAATATTTTCAAAGCTAGATGATTATGATATTATTTCAGCGATGAAATTATGGGTGGACCAGAAGGATTTTGTTCTTAGAAATCTTTGTGAAATGATATTAAACCGGGACCTGTTAAAAGTAAAACTGAAAAAGAAACCTATTGACAAAAAAAGGATTCAAAAACATATTCAGGCAGTTCAAACAAAATTTAAGCTAACTGCAGAAGAAGCTGAATATTTTGTTTTTAGTGGAGACATCACCAATGTTGCCTATTCCAGCGGAACTGATAAAATTCAGATCCTGCACCGAAGCGGAAAAACCAGTGATGTGGCAATAGCTTCAGACCAATTAAATTTAAAAGCCCTGTCGGTACCAGTTATTAAATATTTTATCTGTTATCCAAAGACTAAACATTAACTCATTTTTTTTACTTTTGCCACAATGAAATTTACAGCTAAACAAATATCTGAAATATTAGAAGGGACGGTTGACGGGAATCCGGACACTGAAGTTTTTAAATTGGCAAAAATCGAAGAGGCTTCGGAAGGATCATTAACCTTTTTAAGCAATCCTAAATATAACTCATACCTATATTCCACAAATGCCTCTATAACGATCGTTAAAGAGGACTTTCATCTTGAAGAAAAAATAAGCACTACTTTAATTCGGGTAAAAGATCCTTACAAGGCTTTTTCCACCTTACTGGAATATTACAACCAGGTGAAGTTAAATAAGAGTGGTATTGAAGAACCTAATTTCATTTCAGATTCTGCAGAGTATGGTGAAAACATTTATTTGGGGGCTTTCACCTATCTTGGCAAGAATGTGAAAATAGGGAACGATGTAAAGATTTATCCTCATTGTTATATAGGGGATAATGTTGTTATTGGAGACAACACCTTGATTTTTTCCGGGGTAAAAATCTATTCCGAAACGGTGATAGGAAATGAATGTGTTTTACACGGAGGAGTTGTTATTGGAGCCGACGGTTTTGGATTTAATCCGAATGAAACAGGAGAATACAGTAAAGTTCCGCAAATAGGGAATGTTATTATAGAAGATAAAGTAGATATTGGAGCTGGTACTACAATAGACCGTGCTACTTTAGGCTCTACTATTATAAGAAAAGGAGTAAAGCTGGATAATCAAATCCAGATCGCACATAACGTTGAAATTGGCGAAAATACTGCAATAGCAGCACAAACCGGGATCGCCGGATCAACCAAAATAGGTAAAAATTGCCTTATTGGCGGCCAGGTAGGTATCGCGGGACATCTCATCATTGGGGACAGAGTTAAAGT
>JAWOHC010000036.1:0-9578 GCA_046496275.1 Gillisia sp. | reverse complement strand
CCTTCCTGAAAAAATCCTTGCAAAAGTAAGAGTTCTATTCTATTGCGTCACCTCTTAACATTCTAAAATTTTTCCTGGACTCAACAAAATAAATACTTGCAGGGAAATTAAAAATGATCTGTTCATAATAATCCCGTGCTTTTTCGGGTTGATCGAGTTTGTTTCTGTACAACTCGGCGAGCAGAAAAGTGGCATTATCAGCTAAAATATCATTGAAATAAAATTCCAGAATTTTCAAATAATTTTTTTCAGCTTTTCTGAATTCCCCTTCATCTTCAAGCATTAAAGCCTGTTTAAGCAGGGCTTCATCTTCAATTTTCTCGCCTTTATGATTGGCTATAATTTCGTCAAGAATGGCAATTCCTTCCTGATTCTTTTTCTGAAAGGACAAAAAATCGGCTTTCGCATAGAGCTTTAAAGCAGTTTGTGTGGAATCCTCAAGCGTATTCTCGCTTATAAGCAAGCTAAGCTCCATCGCATCATTTGCTATGAGTTGGGTGGTAGAAGCCTTTAGCACATCCAACTGGGTTTTTGCCCACTCAAAATCTCCCTTGAAATAACTGGTTTGCGCGACTTTGAACCGCGCTTGCTGAGCGATTTCATCATTTTTTACAAGATTCTGAATCTGGGAATAATAAATAAGGGCCCTGTTAAATTTTTGATCCAGCACAAGAATATCTGCCAGGGCCATTTTTACCGCGGCCTGCTGAAAATTAGTACCTACCCGCTCTGAAAGGTTTTGTAACTGTGCTATAGACTGTTCAATCTTGCCCATTTTAAAGGCCAGGAAATTAGCGTGATCTATTTGAATTGAAAGGGTTTCGGGCCCTGTACCAAACTCCTGAAACAAGGCTTCAAAATTCTTTTCAATTTCGGCATATTCTTTTGGAGTTGCTGTTTCCACCTGCATGCCTAACAATAATTGCCGCGCCTGTAAAAGGATGTTTTCTGAAGGGGTTTCCGCAATTATAAATCCAACAATCTCTTTCGCGGTTTCTAAATCTCCTTCGGATTTGGAAATTACCGTAAGCTGGATTATGCGTTGAAGATCCTGGTCTCCGCGCCTGTAGACTGCTTTTTCCTGCGCAAATGCTTTTTGAAATTCCTTTTGTTGAATAAATAGCCAGGCCAGCATTTCGTTGTACAGAATGAGCGGATTTTTTTGAGATCGCTGAAGCAATAATTTCCGGAGTGCACTATTAGCAGGATTGGAAGCATCTTCCAGGATGTAACGATCGAATTCCCGAACAAGATTGGCGCTAATTTCAGGTTCCTTTTCTATAAGATCAAGATAGGAACTGAACATTTTTTCCAGCTTTCCCTGCTCCCCGTAAATCCTGGCAAGCGGTAACTGAAATTTCATTTCCGGGTTGAGTTGCAGGCCTTTTTGATAGGCTTCTGCCGCATAATCCAGCAGACTGTATTTTTCAAAACTTCGCGCTACAGTATAGGTATAATTGGGTTTTTCATCTAAAACTGCGAGGGCTTCGAGGTAATATTCCTGAGCCTGTTCCTGCTTTTGCTGCAAAGCTGCATTATGGCCCAGATCTATTAAAACACCAGGATTTACGGCATTTCGGTTTAGTTTTGACAGCAACAAGGCTTCCGCTGAAGCAAAATCCTCCAATTGCTGATGTGCGGTGATCACCCCGTCAAAAAAATTGCCGTTTCCTGGATTTTCCCTTAAAAGTTCCTGATAAACCTTCAGCGCTTTTTCATACTGCCCCTGGTCCAGATAATTCTGCGCAATTTGTTCCGACTGGGCAAAGAGCCCAAAACCGGAAAGAAAAAACACGAGTATAAAACCAAAACAACGCATTTTGTAAAGATAACAAAATACGTTGTTTTCATTCTTTTTTGAAAGTTAATCTATCCGGTCAAAACCTGTATATTTCACCAAAACTTCGGGAATCATGATCCCCTCCGGGGTTTGATAATTTTCCAGGATCCCGGCAAGAACACGTGGTAAAGCCAGTGCACTTCCGTTTAAGGTATGCAACAAGTGCTTGTTTCCATCCTTGTCCTTATATCTTAGTTTTAACCTGTTTGTTTGGAAGGTCTCAAAATTGGAAACAGAACTTATTTCCAGCCATCGATCCTGAGCGGTGGAAAACACTTCAAAATCGTACGTAAGCGCAGAAGTAAATCCAAGATCGCCTCCACATAATTTTAAAATTCGGTATGGCAATTTCAATTCCTGCAGTAAATTCTTAATGTGATTTACCATTCCATCCAAAGCGGCATAGGAATTTTCTGGTTTTTCGATACGTACCAGCTCAACTTTATCAAACTGATGCAAACGGTTCAACCCGCGAACGTGCGCACCGTATGAACCTGCTTCCCTTCGGAAACAAGGCGTATATCCAGTACAGGCAACAGGAAGATCGGCTTCCTGGAGTATATCCCCGCGAAACATATTGGTAAGCGGCACCTCGGCAGTTGGGATCAAATAAAGATCATCTTCTGTCACATGGTACATTTGCCCTTCCTTATCCGGCAATTGCCCGGTTCCAAAGCCAGAAGCTTCATTCACCATCAATGGCAACTGATATTCATTATAGCCGCTTTCGGCAGCTTTATCGAGAAAATAGGTGATAAGAGCACGTTGCAACCTTGCTCCTTTTCCTTTGTAAATTGGAAATCCGGCACCGGTTACCTTATTTCCAAGTTCAAAATCTATAATATCGTATTTTTTCGCCAGTTCCCAATGAGGAAGGGAACCTTCAGCCAAAACAGGAATATCGCCCTCCTTGTAAATCTCTTCATTATCTTCTTCCGAAGTTCCTGCAGGTACACTATCATTGGGAACGTTTGGAATGGTGTATAATAACTTATCTAAATTGCCAACCGTTGTGCTGAGTTCTTCTGAAAGATCTCTGGAAGCATCCTTAAGCTGCGCCGATTTTTCTTTTAAAAGTGTGGCTTTCTGATGTTCGCCGGATTTAAAAAGCAATCCGATCTCTTTGGAAAGCTGATTTGCTTCGGCCAGGGTATCATCTAATTTTGTTTGTGTAGAGCGGCGATCTTCATCAAGTTGCAACACCTGGTTTAAAATGCTTTCTCCCTCAAAATTTCGCTTCTTCAAGGCTTGAATGTATGCCTCTTTATGCGCTCGTATATTGGTTACCTGTAACATTTGGCCTGTAGATTTTTAATAAGAGGCAAATGTAACAAAAGCCCGGAAAAATATCAGTCTAATTTGGAAGGTAAAATCCAGTCATGATGTTTAAAATGATGCCATTTTTCCGCGGCAATATCCACTTTTGGATCTATAAACCTTCTAAAAGGTCGTCCATTTACACTTACGCGGGAATCAACAAATACCTGCACGTCCTTTCCCTGCTTTGCATAGTCCCTTTTTAGGCGTTGGGAAAATTGCCAGACCATATCTGGTTTTGAATGTACGGACCGCATTTGTTTACGGGATAAATAGGTGCTCTCATTTATATAGATAGTGTCATTTTTTCCCTTTTCCACCACTTTAAAAGTACCACTGGAACTTTTGCTTCTAAGCATCATTCGCCAGCTAAGCCTGTGTCCTTCTTCCGTCCATAACACGTTATCCTGAAAAAACCAGTGCCTTAAGGGCAGGGAGATTTGAACGATAAACCATACAGCCATTGCCGCGAGCAGAAAATTTCGGTATGCTGGAATTATGATTTGCTTTTTATCATAATATGGTTTTTTCTTCTGAAGGAATATGTTGTTTATTTTTTCAGAAGGGAAAAAGAACAGGATCAACGCTAAAGCGAGGTAAGGAAATATCCCGATGTGAAAGATAAAACTGTTGAATAGATGAAAGAAAATGGCCGCTATAAATGTATAAATTCTTGTTTTTCGCCATAATAATAATGGAATGATAAGCAGGTCAAATAAAAATCCAAAACCTGTAATACTATAATGTACCCAGGTTTGTTGAAGTAAACCGCCCACCAGCCAGTAATCCTCCTTAGACCCCATTAAAAGCGCAGGGAAAGATCCGTCCATCCAATCTGGATATATCTTGGCAATTGCCGCGTAGGTGTATACGATCCACATTTGAAGCACTATTGCCACCCAAACCCAGCGCGGCATAGAAATATCCCGAAGTTCTGGATTTTTCCACGAATCTATGGCTGCATACCTGTTTGCAGGTAAAAAGCTCATGATGATACACAAGAGCATCAATAAATAATAATGATTGTTATAGGAGGATTTTTGCATCAGGTACACGCCCGTCCACATAATGGTATATGCAATAATCGCGATACGGTATTTGTAACCTACCATTACCAGCAGTCCAAAAACACCCATTACGCCATAATAATAGAGCATTCCGTCACCGGGAAGGGGTTGCAAAAATTCAAAGCCAATAAAGTTAAAGGTCTCTTCCGGCTCCATCAAAGTGGTACGGATCCAACCTGTGAAAATTGCTCCAAAAGCTTCCAGTGCGATCAAAAATCCAAAAAAGATACGAAACACCACAAGGGCGCTGTTATCTATCCTGGTAAACAACCACTTATTCAGCATAATTATCTTTAATATACTGTGCCGCAAAGTATTCGTCCTGTTTTAAAGCAAGTTTCAGGGCATCTATATCCTTAAATTTATTTTCTTCCCGGATCCAGGTAAGCATTTCAATTTGTAGGTTTCTTCCGTAGAGATCCTGGTCCAGTAAAAAGAAATGGGTTTCAATGGATTTCTTAACCCCTCCCACGGTAGGGTTAAGGCCTATATTCATCATTCCAAAATAGGGAATCTCATCAATTTCCGCACGCACTACATAAACGCCATTTTTGGGGATGAGCTTGTAGTCTTCTTCAATTTCTAAATTGGCCGTTGGATATCCAAAATCCTTTCCAAGCCCCTTTCCTTTCACCACTGTTCCGGTAAGTGTAAAGGGAGTTTTTAAATATCGGTTAGCCTTTTCCACCCTTCCTTCTAAAAGGGCTTTTCGAATCTTTGTGGAACTTACCGCCACCTCATCTATATCCTGTTTTCCAATCTCTTCAACCTCAAAATCAAATTGTTTACCAAATTCCCGAAGGGTATTGATATCGGCGGTTCGGTTTCTTCCAAACCTGTGATCATAACCAATAACCACTTTTTTAGCCTTTAGTTTGTTCACCAGAATATCACGCACAAATTCCAGCGCGGTAAGCCTGGAGAATTGATGCGTAAAAGGATGTATGATCAAATGGTCTATGCCTGTTTTCTCCAGGAGTTGTATGCGCTCTTCTATGGTATTTATAAGCTGAATGCCGCTTTCCTTTTGAAGGACCATACGAGGATGTGGAAAAAACGTTAGTATAGCCGATTCCATTCTGCTTATTTTTGCTGAAGCTACCAGACGTTCGATAATTTTTTGATGTCCAATGTGAACCCCATCAAAAGTTCCGATAGTGATTACCGTGGGATGGTCGCTTTTAAAAGCATTTACTCCTTTATACTGTTTCAAGAGAGAATTATTTTCCGTTAAAAGTATTCATTGTATTGTTGATCCCTGCTGTGCCAAAAGACTTGATAGCCTCTGCTGCCTTTTCCAGTCGCTCGGGCATTAATTTCAATTCTTCTTCCCCCCATTCCCCCAAAACATAATTTACCTGATTTCCTTTGGAAAACTCATCGCTAATCCCAAATCGGAACCGGTTATAGTTGGTGGTATTTAAATGGGCCTGAATATCTTTTAAGCCATTGTGCCCGCCATCACTGCCTTTGGTTTTTATCCGAAAAGTTCCAAAACCCAGGTTGAGATCATCTGTGACTACCATTAGATTTTCCAGCAGAATTTTCTCTTTGGCAAGCCAGTAATTAACTGCCTTACCGCTTAAGTTCATAAAGGTGCTGGGTTTTAAAAGGATAAATGTGCGGCCTTTAAATTTAAAAGAAGCTACATCGCCTAGTTTTTCGGTAGAAAAAGTAACCCCTTCTTTTTCGGCTAAATGATCCAGGACTTTAAATCCGATATTATGCCTGGTATGATGATATTTCGGGCCAACATTCCCCAGGCCTGCAATCAAAAATTTTTTCATAGGATCTATTTGTTCCTGTGGTTGTTTTTTGCTCAATAATCTTCCGAAGAAAGCCAGCATCTTATTAATTTTGGTAAATATAAAAATTAATAAGATTCTTTTCGTAGTCACGGATTGCAAATCCGAGCCGACATTCCGGATTGCAAATTAGCGCCAGCATCCACGACGACATAAAACAAAACATCCCAACCTTTTCAGATTGGGATGTTTAGATACTTGTAAAAAAAGAGGGTTATTCCTTTTCGGTTTCAGCTTCAGTAGCCGGCACTTCTCCTGCTGGTACTTCTTCTTCTTCCTCTTCAAGATCTGCAATAAGGTTACGTGAGGTTTTCACCTGACAAATCACAGTATTTTCTGGATGTTGAACGGTAAAATCGTCACTTTTAATTTCAGTTACATAAAGTTTGTTTCCAATTTTAAGTTTGGTAACATCTGCTTTAATGTAATCAGGAAGTTTCCCTGGAAGACCTTTTACCTTTAGACGACGAAGATTGTAACGTAAAACACCACCATTTTTAACCCCACGTGCCACACCTTCAGTGTGAATTGGAATTTCCATAGTAATTTCACTGTCTTCGAAGATCTGGTAGAAATCCATGTGCAGAATTGCATCGGTTACCGGGTGAAACTGGATATCCTGTAATACGGCATCAAATTTCTCACCAGCAAGATCCAATACTACTGTATGCACATCGGGGGTGTAAACTAAACCTTTGAAGGCAATCTCATCTGCTGCAAAGTGTAATGGTTCTCCCCCTCCGTATAGTACGCAAGGAACCTGTCCAGCATTACGTAGGGCTTTGCTTGCCTTTTTGCCCACGCTTTCTCTTTTAGATCCGTTGATCGTTATTGATTTCATTTTAAAAAATTTTAGTGTGCAAAGGTGCGATATTTTTTTATGTTTTTGAAGTGCTTCAGGAGAAATATTTTTAGTACGTGTTCCCCTGCCCCCCAAAGAGGATATTTTTTGATGGCGTTGCTGAATGAATTGCTACAACTTAGAGTCCTGCATCCGGTAATTCAAAACAGCAGAAATTCCCTTTTTGCGTACCCAGAGCTTTACATAATAAACTTTGAGCTTATCGATTTGTTATGATGTACAC
Source organism: Gillisia sp. (assembly GCA_046496275.1). GTDB lineage: Bacteria > Bacteroidota > Bacteroidia > Flavobacteriales > Flavobacteriaceae > Gillisia. The sequence goes on along the minus strand of JAWOHC010000036.1, from coordinate 2,464 downwards.
TTTTCATGACATCGGCAAATAAATCGGCACAGCTTACAACCCTTATTTTTTTGCTTTCCTTCTTTAGCGGAATAGAATCGGTAACGATCAATTCCTCCAATTTTGAATTTTCAACCCGCTCATAGGCCTCTCCGGATAGCACCGGATGTGTACAAATAGCACGAACGCTTATGGCTCCGCGATCCATCATTAGGTTTGCAGCAGCGGTAAGTGTTCCGGCGGTATCCACCATATCATCTACCAAAACCACGTTTTTCCCGGTCACATCTCCAATAAGTTCCATATGGGAGATCAAATTGGCTTTAGCGCGTTGCTTATAACAAATTACCACATCGCTTTCCAGGGCTTTAGAATAGGCATAGGCTCTTTTAGAACCTCCCATATCCGGGGATGCAATGGTAAGATTATCAAGATTGAGACTTCTTAAATAAGGTAAGAAAACGGTAGAAGCATACAGGTGATCCACTGGTTTCTCGAAAAATCCCTGGATTTGATCTGCGTGCAGATCCATCGTGATGATCCTGGTTGCACCCGCGGTTTCCAAAATACTGGCCACCATTTTTGCTGCGATTGGAACCCGTGGTTTATCTTTTCGGTCCTGTCGGGCCCATCCAAAATAAGGAAGTACCGCGGTGATATGTCTTGCAGAAGCTCTTTTTGCCGCATCCAGCATAAGCAGCATTTCCATTAGGTGATCGGCTCCGGGGTGCGTGGAACCAATGATGAAAACACGGGATCCGCGAACCGATTCTTCAAAGGATGGCTGAAATTCGCCATCGCTATAGGTATTGGTAATTACATTTCCCAGTTTTGTGCCGAAGGCATCGGCAATTTTTTTAGATAATTCTGTGCTTTGCGTACAACTAAAAATTTTGGCATCGGGAGTGACTTCTGACATGGTAGTGTTGTGTTTGAGGGTTTTTGTCGTGTTTATGTTGTGTAGCCCCAAATTTATAAATTTATTCGTTCTCTATTGGCTTTGACAGAAGCTACTTCTTGTTAAATCTTAGGAATGCAGCAATAGCCCATAAAGAAAAGGGGAAATCAAAAACATCGGGCCAAGCCCAAAAGGATTTTCCGGATACTAATTTGAAGCAAAATACTTTTTAAAATTCGGGGTAATCCCGCCTGAATGAAATTCATTTCGGGCAGGACTCGCGGAAACTGCCCGTCCCTTTGGCGGGTTAACCCCAATGAGCAAATAAAAAACTCCCATCCTTAAATTCCGAGATGGTTTTTATTCAGAAAAATCTTAACTTTAAAACAAAAAATGGTTCAGCAGCACTATATTTTAATTTTAATACCACTTATTATGAGCAGATTACTCCTTTTTGATTTTAGTTCAACCGATGACTGGTCGGGTTGGGAAGTAGAAAATGATGTGGTGATGGGAGGAAATTCTTTCAGTAAACTGGAACGCAGTGTAGAGGGGAATGCCGTTTTTAAAGGCACTGTTTCCCTGGAAAACAACGGCGGCTTCGCTTCGGTGCAATATCACTTTGCCCCCAAAGATATCAAGGGGTATAAAAAAGCGCTTATTATTTTGAAAGGGGATGGGAAGGATTATCAGTTCAGAATAAAATCTGATTTAAAAGACCGGGCTTCCTACGTGTACACGATTCAAACTACGGGAGATTGGCAAACCGTGGAGGTTCCGCTGCATAAAATGGAACCGGTTTACCGCGGTCAAAAAATGAACCTACCTAACTTTGCGGCGGATCAGATTCAGGAAATTCGTTTTTTAATAGGAAATAAAAAAGCAGAGAATTTTCGGCTTGAAATTGACCGGATCGACTTGAAGTAAATTTTTGAAATCTAAACCTTGGGGTATGTGCCGAATTATCGGTAGTAAAACACCTTTAAAAAATTCGAGGCTGGCCCGCCTGATTAATTAGGGAAAGCCTGGGATTAAACCATCATTGAAGAATTAAACCGGTTTTTTAGTTATGTTAAAGAAAGACATTGCAGGATACAAACTGCTTCTTTGCTTAAACAAGAATCCACTAAAGGGAAGAAAAAAAAACTTAAAAACAGCACTTCATCCTGTGTTTAAGTCGTTTGTAAAAAAAACAGAAAAAACCGTGTTTGAAAGGGAAATTTTTCTAATTTTGCCCTCCACAAGCTCGAGTGGCGGAATTGGTAGACGCGCTGGATTCAAAATCCAGTATTTTCGGATGTGCGGGTTCGATTCCCGCCTCGAGTACAGATACTTTATTACAATGCCCTATTTACAGTAGTTTGTAGATAGGGCATTTTTTTTGTACGAAATAGTGCCGAATAGGTACATCTAAACTTATCATCCTTTAACTCCAATAACAGAAATCACTAATCCCGGAGGCCTTGTAAGTGCTATTACCCCAAAAAAATTTGGAACCAAAAGCCATAGCCGGAACCCACTTGTTTTTGGCTTATTTGAACGTATTAATATGGTGTAACAAGTAGGTTCAGGTATAAGCAGAATTAA
>JAWOHC010000214.1:0-6865 GCA_046496275.1 Gillisia sp. | reverse complement strand
CTGGTAACCTGATTTCCCTTAATCTTGATCTTATCGGTTTCAGCTAAGGGGATCCCGTTTAAACTCCATACATATCTGGACATATTTCCTGTGAGATTTAAAAGGATCTCATTTACCGGAACATCCTTGTCATAAGTGGTCTTTTCTGGAGATTCTAAGTAATCGTAATTATATTCAGAAAACATTTGCATTCCCTGCATTTCGTCCTCTTTCTTATTTGAAGACTTTCCATCTGAAGAAATCGAATCTCCCTCCATTTTCTTATTCATCTTGGAATGATCCATCTGGGAATGATCCATTTCATTAGTTTCCGTGGAATCGATTGGCATTCCCATTTTAGAATGATCCTTACCTTCCATAGGTTCCTCGTTTGAAGCTTCCGGGCTTTGATCCATTTCGGAATGGTCCATTCCCTCCATCTTCATTCCTTCGTCCATCTTCATTCCCCATTTCGCTTTCATTTTATAGGGTTCATCTTTCCTGGGATTGAATTTTAATGCCGGTGCGCCCATTTTCATATCCATCTTGGCCATTTTTTGCATCATGGCTATCTTATCCGGTTTTGGAACTTCCGGAGCTTCTATGACTTTTCCTTCCCCTAAAAATGCCGACGCCGTGCCCGAACCGTCCTGGGCAGTAATCCTGAATTCCATCTTTCCGTTTTGCGGAATTGTTGCTATAAAATCATAGGTTTCTGCAACCCCGATAAAAGTTTTATTTTTTTTCACCGGCACTACGTCTATCCCATCTGCCGAAACCAGCATGGGGGTTTCCCCGCCAAATGTCATCCAAAAAGAAGTAGAGGCTGCGCCGTTTATGATTCTGAGCCTGATTTTTTCTCCCGGCTTAAAATCGGGATATTCCATGGTTTGTTCTCCATTAATGAGAAAAGCGGGGTAATATATGTCGGCAATATCTGCACCTTCCATTCGCTGTCTCCAAAAATCGATTTGTGCGCCTAAAGCTCCCCTGGCAATCACCTGATTTAATGGGGTAGCGGTTCCTTTTTTAATATTATACCACTCTGTACCCCGTTTTAAAAACCGAAGGACATCCATGGGTTTTTCGTTGGTCCAGTCGGATAGTATTAAAACCAACTCCTTGTCATATTCGAGAGTTTTTTCCTTTGGATGAATTACAATGGAACCAAATACGCCACTTTGTTCCTGAAGCATGGTATGGGAATGATACCAATATGTCCCATTTTGTTTAATGGCAAATTCATATTTAAAGGTTTTTCCGGGCTCTATGGGTGGTGTGGTAAGGTAAGGCACACCATCATGAAAATTGGGCAATAACATTCCATGCCAGTGAATGGACGTTTCCACATCCATATTGTTTTTTACGTAAATTACCGCGTATTCCCCTTCATTAAAATCCAGGATAGGCCCGGGAATGCTTCCGTTAATCGTCATTCCCATCACATTTTTACCGGCTTTGTTCACCATTTCCTGATTAATTTCCAGAGTGTATTCACGAACCGGCAGGTTGTCAATATTTCCTTCTACAGATTTTTCGCTATGGATTTGTGCCTGAGAATCCATTATAGCACATAAAAAAAGAAGTGAAAAACTAATTTTTCCCGTAATGTTAAATTTTTGCATTCGATAAATAAACTTCTTCATTTTTTTTATTTCTCTTTTTAAGACACCTGTGATCTCCGCAACACTCCTATTGCTCCAGGATTCTTTAGATGCAACTGTCTCCCAGGAATATTTTTTTTTACCCTTATTTATCCCATAGCCGTATTTCCGCATGCCAATAAATTCAAACTTACATTAATAAATCCCCGTTAAGCATTTTATAACAATACATTAACTTTGAATTTTTGTGTCATTATTTATGAAGGTATTTTTATAAATGATATTATATGCAATATGTTTTCCCTCATTATTTTCTACCTAATTTTCTTTTTAATAATTGTGCATTAATAGCAACTATAATAGTACTTAAACTCATAAATACGGCTCCTAATGCTGGTCCCAAAACGAATCCGCTTGTATAAAGCACTCCGGCAGCCAGTGGGATTGCAATCACATTATACCCTGTTGCCCAAATTAAATTCTGTATCATTTTTTTGTAGGTTGCTTTGCCAAAAAGAATCAAATTCGCTATATCCTGAGGATTGCTGTTTACCAGAATAATATCGGCTGTTTCTGCTGCCACATCGGTGCCTGAACCCACGGCAATCCCCACATTTGCCTGTGCAAGTGCAGGAGCGTCATTTACGCCATCCCCGGTCATTGCCACAAACTCCCCTTTTGCCTGCAATTCTTTCACAATTTCAACTTTTTGATGCGGCAATACCTCGGCATAGTAACCGTCCAGTCCAAGTTTTTCGCTTACTGCTTTAGCTGTTTTTTCGTTATCTCCTGTCGCCATCAACACTTTAATATTGTTCTTTTTGAATACTTTGATGGCTTCTGCAGATTCCGGCCTGATCTCATCTGAAAGGGCTATGTACCCGGCCAATTGTCCATCGATTAAAACAAATACCACAGTCTCGGCAGCATCACTATAGGCGTCTTCAGGAATGGTTATTTTTTCATCTCTTAAAAATCCCGGGCTTACTACTTTTACTTTTTTGCCTTCCACATTTGCCTCCACCCCTTTCCCCGTAATGGCGTTGAAATTTTCAGGTTTTGGTATAGAAATATCTCCCTCCATGACCTTTTTAATGATTCCCACTGCAATCGGATGTTCTGAACTTTGCTCTAAGGCACTTGCAAGCCGTAATATTTCTTCCGAAGAAAACTTTTTGTCTACAGACTCAATGCGTGTAACTCCAAAATCTCCTTTGGTTAATGTTCCGGTTTTATCGAAGAGCAATACAGATATTTTGCGCGATTCTTCAAATGCGGTCCTGTTTCTGATAAGTAATCCGTTTTGGGCAGAAACAGCAGTAGATATTGCTACTACCAGAGGAATTGCCAATCCTAATGCATGAGGGCAGGCAATGACCATTACCGTCACCATTCTCTCCAGGGCATATACAAAAGGGAATCCCAACAGGAGCCATACTGACAGTGTTCCAAAACCAATCACCAATGCAATATAAGTAAGCCATTTGGCTGCCCTATCGGAAAGGTTCTGCATCTTAGATTTTGACTTTTGTGCTTCCTGCACCATTGTAATTACCTTATTAAGGTAACTGTCCTTTCCTGTATGCTGTACTTTGGCCCTCAAAGATCCATTACCATTTATGGAACCTCCAATGATCTTGTTCTCAATTCCTTTTTTTACAGGTTTGGATTCTCCCGTTAACATAGATTCGTTCAGGTAACTTTCTCCCTCAACTACAATGGCATCAGCAGGCACTTTTTCACCCGGTTTAATCAGGATAACATCTCCTTTGAGAAGATCTTCAAGTTTTACGTCTTCCACTTGTTCACCATTTACACGGTGGGCCTCAGCAGGCATCATACTTACCAGCAATTCCAAAGCTTTTGAAGCACCTAAAACAGATTTCATCTCTATCCAATGCCCAAGCAGCATGATATCAATCAAGGTAGCCAGTTCCCAAAAAAAGTCTTCCCCCTGCAAGCCAAATACTGTTGCCGAACTGTAAAAATATGCTACGCTAATAGCCATCGCAATGAGCGTCATCATTCCCGGACCTTTATCCTTCAGTTCAGTATAAAAGCCTTTTAAAAAAGGCCACCCGCCCCAGAAATAAACAATCGAGGAAAGTACAAAAAGGATATAGCTGTTCCCTGGCAACAACCATTCAAAACCAAAAAAGTTTTGAATCATTGGCGAAAACACTAAAATGGGAATTGTAAGCAGGATGGAAACCCAAAACCTTTTTTTAAAATCCCTAATCATCATTTTGTGATGGTCATGGCCCTCCATTCCCATTGGAATACTGCCATGGTCACTATGATCCATTTTAGAATCGTCCTTTTTAGAATGATCCATCTTTTCGTGCTTTTGATGTTCCCCCTCACTGTGTTTGCTGTGTTCCATAATTTGCGTTTTTAAAGCTTAGAACATTTCAATTTATAACTCATGGTAAAATAACCCCCATCATTTGCCCTGAATTCCTGACTTATCAAATTACTGTTCTCACTAAAAATTCCCATTACCTTACAACTGATCGTTTTTACCTTTATACCCAGCAAATAAGCCTTAATTCCAATTTGTGAGTTTAGGGGGTTTGTGTTAGAACCAGTTTCTAACTTCCGGTCGAAGATTTTTATGTTGTTTTTAGAACCAAAAAAATTAAGTATGCTTCCCGTTATGTACTACTCAAAATAATTATTGTTCCAAACTATTTTAATAAAGAAAAGTCGTGAATAAAAAATACAACACATTGATTAATAAAACAATGACATATCTCATGTGCTTGTTAAGCCTGTTCATTCCAGGTAACCTAAAATTTTACCTCCAGAAAAAAATATGATTCTATAAAAAATTCTCAGTAGCACGGGGGTTTGAATATCCAATGATTTTTATTCTCACAATCCCATTTTAAAAAAGATGATCAATGCATTACCTATGAATTGTCATAAATTTGAAAATTATCTATACTAGTAGGTCGAAGGAGTTTTTTTTAAAATTTTTCAGAGATTTATATACAGATAAACTCATGCCGGTTTCAGCCTTGAATTGTCCGGATAAATAATTTACATTGTTATAATTGAGCAACTGACCAATCTCGGTGAAATTATATTTCCCGTCCTTAATAAGTTCCTTTACTGTTTCAATTTTGAGTTTTAAAAAATACTTCTCCAACGTTATTTTTTCCGATGAAGAAAATATTTTGCTGATTTTTGAATAATAAGGCTGCAAATTCCAATATTTTCATAGGCTTAAATTTCAATATCCCAAAATTTACAAGAGTGGGACAATATATATCGTACTTGTAAACAAGTAATTAATCAGAAACTTTTTAATTGAAACGGATTTATAATTTGAGAATATCTGTTGGGGTAAGAACAAGAACAGTAGTATCTCCCCGAAGTGCTATAGGTTGCCGCATAATTTCAGGATTGCATCTTATCATTTTTATCCAGTCATCCGTTGAAAAATTATGTGGTTCAAATTTTAATTTATATGAATCATGTTCCTGATCTACCAGATCCTTGACTTCCAAATTCAACCGGCTGGATAACTCGGCTATTTGGGTTCCGGTCAAAGGGGTTTTTAAAATATCTATTTCCAGAATTGCAAGCCCTTCTGCCCTGGCATAAGCCAAAGTTTTTTCGGCTATAACTGATTCCGGATTATAAAATATGGTTATTTGTCTGTTGGATGTGGCTATTTCTCCCATTTATTTTAGAATAAAGTTACCATATATTTCGTGGCTTTTAAAAATGGCTTTAACCAAATTTTCGAAATTTCCCCGCTGCGCAAAGTCTCATGACTTTGAGCTTCCCTGCGTTTAAATTATCTGCTACTCCCCCAACGTCTCCTGAGGTTGAAACGAATCCTGTCATGACCTGAAACCCGCAGCCAGTCCTAACCAAATCTAACAAGAAGTCAGGAGACCTCAAGATGCTCATCAGTTCTTTCGCAGTTGCAAGAGGCGGGAGGTCGTGAGACCTCACGCAGCGGAGGGAGCGCGAAGTTTTTATATACCAAAAAAATACATAACAATTACCGTAACGAAATTGAATGACAACACCGTCAGGGATCGTGCACCTTAGCAGTAGTGAGTTAAATCGACTCCATTCTTAGTTACGCCTGAACCTCTAAAGATTCCAAAATATCATTTACAACAGAAACCCCTTTATCATTATTATACCACACCTGTAATATTTCTTTAAAAGCATCATCAATTACCCCGTGTTCAGCTTTATAAGCTATTACCAACTTTGTAGCTTCTTTGGAACGTGGACCAAAGGTTTGTGAAACATTCATATCTTCATCCAGAATAATAACTATTGGAATCGACTGTGATCCATTGGTTAAAAATTGATTCATCAATTCGGGATTTTCATCGCGAAGCACAATTTTTAAATCAATATTTTCAGCCAATTGGGATATCTTATTTAGAAATGGAAGCGTTTGCACAGCATCACCACACCAAGGTTCACTTATTACAAGCCAGGTTTGTTTCCCCAAAACATTTTTGAAAATTTCCATAGCTTCCTCAGAGACTTCAGCAGTTTTATCCAGCCTTTTCGTACGACTGAAATTCAATTTAGTATAATCAATTTTCTCCTGAGTTTGTTCGCCAGTAGTTCTTTGTTCATCCACTAATTGTTTAAAGAGCAGGTTATACTGTGCGTAATTCATTGCTTTGTTAATCGATTTTTCTATCAATGTTTTCATATATATACCTATTGTCGGTTATTGGCCTTATGTAATTCGCATAGCTTCATCGGTGTTTGTATCGTGTTTCCGTTATGCTCATTTCATAGTGTTCTATTTAAATATTAAAATCTTCGTAATATAATGCGCCACTATTACTTTGGAATAGCTGCTGAACTTTAACTGCTTCTGAAGATAATTTTTCAACTGGGACGAAGCTATCAGAGTTGTAAACTATATAATTGTAAATACCAAAAATGCTAATCAAAATTACCAAGGTTAAAATGCAGGGCTTTGAATTAGCAATCATTCTGAGATGGTAGAATTGGCGTAAAATTATCTCAACAAAACCAATTTGAATATGACCAATGTCAGATTTAAGACAATTATATCCTATTTAATTCATATGTAGCTATTTATTGTTTTTTATTGGTCTTACGTAATTCGCACAGCTTGATGGGTGTTTGTATAGAGTTTCCGTTATGCTCTTTTCATCTTAATAGAATTTGTATCCATATTTGTTAAAATGTGATTTCTGCCAGACCCCTTTTTCGCAATGAATATTATTTTTACAGATAATTTTTGATTATTATGATGAATGAACAATTGC
>JAWOHC010000326.1:0-3784 GCA_046496275.1 Gillisia sp. | reverse complement strand
CGTCGGCCCGCGGGAACCGGATGTCCGCCGGCGGCAAGCGCACCCGCCAGCCGGCCACCTCATCGCCGGGAACGACTTCGCGCAGTGCCGTGCCGTCCCGGGTGCCGGATTCGCGGATTCGATTGACGAAGTCCCGGTAGCTGGGGGAGCGCGAGTCATGGGGGCTCACCACCACCTCTTGAATTGACAGTGCCTCCGCGAGCATCGCCACCCCGCCGGCATGTCGCACATCCCCATGCGTCAGCACGAGGCGCGGCAGGGAGTTGACCCCGCGGGATCGCAGCAGCGGCAGCGTGAGGCGTTCGACCTGGTTCTGGTCCCCGCAGTCGATCAGCAGAGCAAATTCTTCAGAAAGTAAATTTCCTAGATTTGCAATAGCTTTGGCTTCAATGGAAATGGTATCTTTGGCTACAGAAAGAATTTTTTCTTCAAGTTTCAAATTTGTATAATTATGAATTGTGAATACTAAAGAAATATGTATCTTTATTAGTGCAAATGTATGCAAAATTGTAACACAATTGAATGAGCCCTACCGAAATCGATTTACACAAACAGCTTAAAAAGTACTTTGGATTTAGTCAATTCAAAGGTCTTCAGGAACAAGTGATTACCAGTATTGTCAACGGGCACAACACTTTTGTGATCATGCCTACCGGAGGCGGGAAATCATTGTGCTACCAGTTGCCGGCTCTTATAGCCGAAGGAACCGCTATCGTGGTTTCGCCCCTTATCGCCTTAATGAAAAATCAGGTGGATGCAATTCGCGGAATATCTTCGGAACACGGAGTGGCCCATGTATTAAATTCATCCCTGAATAAATCAGAAGTCCGGCAGGTGAAAGAAGATATCACCAATGGTATCACCAAATTGCTGTATGTAGCGCCCGAATCCCTTACCAAAGAGGAAAACGTAGAATTTCTGCGCAGCGTAAAGATCTCCTTTATGGCGGTGGATGAAGCGCATTGTATAAGTGAATGGGGACATGATTTCCGGCCGGAATACCGGAATTTGCGTACAATCATTAAACGTATAGGCGATAATATTCCAATTATTGGACTAACTGCAACAGCAACTCCAAAAGTTCAGGAAGATATTCTGAAAAATCTTGGCATCCCGGAGGCAAAAACCTTTAAGGCGAGTTTTAACCGGCCCAACCTGTATTATGAGATCCGGCCTAAGACCAAAAATGTAGATGCCGATATCATTCGTTTTGTTAAGCAGAATGAAGGAAAATCCGGCATTATTTATTGCTTAAGTCGAAAAAGGGTGGAAGAGCTCGCTCAAACACTTCAGGTAAACGGAATTAAAGCAGTGCCCTATCACGCTGGGCTCGATCCCAAAACCCGCATCCGTCATCAGGATATGTTTATCATGGAGGATACAGATGTGGTGGTGGCGACCATCGCCTTTGGAATGGGAATCGATAAACCCGATGTGCGCTTTGTAATTCACCACGATATTCCTAAAAGTCTCGAGAGTTATTACCAGGAAACCGGTCGTGCCGGAAGGGATGGTGGAGAAGGGCATTGCCTTGCATTCTATTCCTATAAAGATATAGAAAAGCTCGAAAAATTTATGAGCGGAAAACCTGTAGCCGAGCAGGAAATAGGGCAGGCATTATTGCAGGAAGTTGTTGGTTATGCCGAAACATCCATGTCACGAAGAAAATTTCTGCTTCATTATTTCGGGGAAGAATTTGACAGCATAACAGGGGATGGGGCCAATATGGACGACAACGTCCGGAACCCTAAAAAGAAAAGCGAAGCAGTTAAAAATGTAGAACTTTTGCTGAAAACTGTTAAGGAAACCAACGAGTTATACAAATCAAAAGAGTTGGTAAATACCCTTATTGGGAAAGCCAATGCAGTAATTCTGTCCCATAAAACCGATGAGCACCCGCTTTTTGGAAAAGGGAGCGACAAAGATGCAAAATACTGGATGGCCTTGATCCGTCAGGTTCTTGTTGCCGGAATGTTGAAAAAGGATATTGAAACCTACGGCACGGTAAAAATTACCGAGAAGGGAGAAGATTTTATAAAAAATCCTTCCTCATTTATGATGACAGAGGATCATATTTTTGACAGTACCACCCAAGCTGTTCCTGGACCATCTAAAGGTGAAGGAAGTGGCGTGGATCAAAAGCTTGTAAAAATGCTGAAAGACCTTCGAAAAAGGGTCGCCAAGAAAAGAAATGTTCCTCCTTTTGTTGTTTTTCAGGATTTTTCCCTGGAGGATATGGCGTTGAAATATCCCATAACTTTAGAAGAATTAAGCAATATTCACGGAGTTGGAGAGGGAAAAGCAAAAAAATTCGGAACTGAATTTATAGACTTTATAAATACCTATGTCGATGAAAACGATATTCTTCGCCCGGATGACCTTGTGGTTAAAAGCACTGGTGCAAACAGCGGATTAAAACTATATATCATTCAGAGTGTCGACAGGAAATTACCGCTAAATGATATCGCTTCGGCTAAAGGAATGGAAATGCCGCAATTTATTAAAGAGATGGAAGCCATTGTTTTTAGCGGAACAAAACTCAATATAGATTACTGGCTGGATGATCTCCTGGATGAAGATCAGCAGGAAGAGATCCACGACTATTTTCTTGAAGCTGAAACCGATAAGATCGAAGATGCCATGGAGGAATTTGACGGGGATTATGAGGATGAAGAATTACGTCTCTACAGGATTAAATTTATAAGTGAGGTTGCAAATTAAAGAGATCCGGCTTTAGGGCGTATCTACTTTCTTAAAATCCCTATCTTTGCATTCTAAAATTAAAAAATCATAGCCATGCAAGACGGATTATACGCAAAATTTCACACATCAAAAGGGGATATCCTTGTTGAACTTGAATACAAAAAAACACCTGGAACAGTTGGTAATTTTATTGGTCTGGCCGAAGGAAATATCGAAAATAAAGCAATTCCACAGGGAAAACCCTATTATGACGGATTAAAATTTCACCGCGTAATTCCCGATTTTATGATACAGGGAGGAGATCCAAAAGGAAATGGTACCGGTGGCCCGGGATATAACTTTGCAGATGAGATCCATCCCGATTTAACCCACGACAAACCAGGGATATTATCCATGGCCAATGCAGGTCCTGGAACTAACGGAAGTCAGTTTTTTATCACCCATATCGCAACGCCGTGGCTCGACGGAAAACATACCGTTTTTGGAGAAGTAATTGAAGGCCAGGATGTGGTGAATAAGATCGCACAGGGAGATAAATTGGAAAAACTGGAGATTATCCGTGAAGGAGAAGATGCCAAAAACTTTAAAGCCGTTGAGGCATTTCGTTCTTTTAGCGGAGCAAAGGCTGAAAGAGAAGCTGCTGCAAAGAAACAGCAGGAGGAAATGCTAGGGGAAATCTCACAGGGATTTGAAAAAACTTCCAGCGGGCTTCGTTACAAGATCGAGGAAAAAGGAACAGGCGCCAAAGCAGAAAAAGGAAAAACAGTTTCGGTACATTATAAAGGAATGTTGCCAGACGGTACCGTGTTTGATTCTTCCTATAAAAGAAATGAGCCTATAGATTTTCCATTGGGAGAAGGCCATGTGATCGCAGGTTGGGATGAAGGAATTCAATTATTACACGAAGGAGGACAGGCAAGATTCGTAATACCTTCCCATTTAGCGTACGGAGAACGTGGTGCCGGCGGGGTAATTCCTCCAAATGCTACCTTGATTTTTGATGTGGAATTGGTAAAAGTAAAATAGATTTCAAATTTAAATCAGCCTTAAAAACCGCTTTTTCAAGCCTCCCTTCTGAATG
>JAWOHC010000315.1:0-5451 GCA_046496275.1 Gillisia sp. | reverse complement strand
GAATGTTTTGAAGCGCACGCAAATGCGATTTGATCCAGCAACGATAAAATATACCCCCCATGAATTTTTCCATTAAAATTGGATCGGGAGGGAAGCATCAATTCTGAAATCTCTACCTGTGAATCGGTTATTTTTTTAAATTTTAAATTTCTCATCGGTCTCTAAAATGTGGGGATTGGGATTCTTCCACGTTACTTATAAAATATTTGGTGTCACCCCAAAATATAAAAGTGGCATACCTCTCAACATAGGTGAGTTTTACGTAGTTGCCTTCATTCTCCTGAAGTTTTTTTATAACATCCTTTTCACGGTCCAATACCGAAAATTGAAAGATCTGAGCCCCGCTTATTCCCTGACTTATCTCACCTTCCCAGGTTTTAAAAACAACCCCTTTTCGGCTGAATTTAATAAGCTCTCCAGATCGGGTTCCTTCACTATACGGAACAAAATAAATAAATGCGAAATATGCTATAAATAGAAAAAATATTCCGCCCAAGATGTAAAACAGTGTTTTTTTCATTAGAATGCAAGGTATAATTTATTTAAAAATGCTTCTATTTGTGAGGGTTCCAGCCACCTGGTTACCACGACAAGATTTTTTTCACGGTCTATCACTATAAAATTTCCGCCAAAACCGGCTGCATAAAAGAGGTCTTCCGAAAGGTCTTTCCAATGCCTGCTTCCTTTTTTGTTAAGCCACCACATATAGCCATAATTAGGATTTGGAGCAGAAGGTTCAATAGCTTTTTCTATAGCTTCTTTTGAAATTAACTGATTCCCGTTCCAGTTGCCATCGTTTTCAAATAACAAACCAAATCGGGCCATATCCTCCGTATTGATGAATAATCCACCTCCGGAATGACCGCCCCCGGTAACCGATTGCATTTTTAATCCGTCGATATTCACCCATGCATTTTCATATCCAAACCATCTCCAGGTTGTGGAGGCGCCAATGGGATCCATAATTTCTTCTTTTAAAACCTGTGGCAGCGGTTTTCTCCAAACATTTAATAATGAATATGCCAGAAGGTTTACCCTAACATCATTGTATTCAAAAACCGTCCCCGGCGCATTTAGTTTTCTGTTTTTCCAGTCATCCAAACCTCCGGTGGACGGTGGCCTGTCTGCCCAGTCAAATCCTCCCCATAATTCCCCGCTCCAGTCGGAAGATTGGTTTAATAAATGTTCCCAGGTTACCTGGCCATTATGCGCCCCATCAAAAGTGCCGTCCCAAACATATTTTTTTACTGAATCTTGTACCTCTTCTATCAACCCCTTATCCATTGCCAGAAGCGCGGTCGTGGAAAGAAAGCTTTTGGTTACACTAAAGGTCATATCCACCCTTTTGGTATCGCCCCATTCTGCAATGATATATCCGTCTTTAAGAATTATTCCTGCCGGGCCACCCCGTTCTTTGGTTGGTCCGGAGATTTTATGAAATGGTTCCCTTTCAAAGCCTTTTAATATTGCCAGTCTAAGATCCTTTGGTTCAGAATATTCGTTTTCCTGAGCAAACTTTACAGCCTGGAGCAGGAGCTGCTCATTGATGTTGAAATCTTTGGCATCCTTTTTTTTCCAATCTCCGGCAATAGGGAAGTATTGAACCTGGGCTTGTGCTATAGTCCCGAAAAAAAAGAAAAACAAAATCAACTTAGGGAGGTAGTTCATATTAATTATTTTTTTGGATTACATTTTCTTCTTCCAGGAAGCTTTGAGATATCCAGGTTTTATTGATTCTTTGTTTGGGTGAGATTCCTAAAACCTCCAGTTTATCAATGTCTTTGATCAAATTTTGATTTCCGGTCAGCTTTTTCATTGCGGTTTGATATGCGTTTGAAGTGGAGTCTAATCGCGTACCAACGGTTTCCAGATCATCCAGCAATAATTTAAATTTATGATAGAGCGAAGCCGCATGTTTTGCAATTTCGGTTGCATTTTGTTGTTGTTTTTCATTGCTCCAAATAGTATCGATCGTTCTTAAAGTTGAAAGAAGGGTAGTAGGACTTACCAAAAGTATATTTTTTTGAAAAGCCGTGTAAAAAAAGGAGCTATCACTATTTTGAGCAAGGTAAAGCGCGGGTTCAATGGGAATAAACATCAAAACAAAATCTGGTGATTGCATCTTATGGATATCTTCATATTTCTTGGAACTCAATTCTAAAATATGGTTGCTCAATGATTTTACGTGTGCTTTTAAATATCTTGACTTAAGCTCTTCATGTTCCTCATTGGAATATTTCTCATAGGCGGTTAAAGAGACTTTGGAGTCTATTACCATTCGTTTATCGTTAGGGAGGTGAATTACAACATCGGGCAGGGTTTTGTTCCCATCCTCATCTGTATATGCTTTTTGAACAAAATATTCCCGGTCCTTTACCAATCCCGATTTTTCCAACACCCTTTCAAGAATTAATTCCCCCCAATTACCCTGGGTTTTATTTTCTCCCTTTAAGGCTTTTGTCAAATTATTGGCCTCTTCACTTATTTTGATGCTTTGCTCGTTTAAATTTTTAAGATATTCCCCAAGCTGAGAGTGCCGCTCAATAAAATCGGTATTGTTCTTATCTACTTTCTCTTCAAATATTTTGATCTTTTCATTCAGTGGATTTAATATATTCTGAATGTTTTCCTTGTTGAGTAAAGTGAATTTTTCCGATTTCTGATCCAGTATTTTATTGGCGAGATTTTCAAATTCTTTGGTGAACTTTTCCTGAAGCCTGGCGACTTCTTCCTTCTGTTCCAGGTTTCGTTGCTGAAGGTTTTCAAATTCAGCATTCCTTCGGGTGAGTTCATCGCTTAAAAAGTCCTTCTCTTTTCTTATGGAATCACGCTCCCTCTCCGTCTTTTGAAGTTGATCAGCAGCTTCTGATTTTGCTGTTCCTAAGTCTAATTTAAAACTATTTAATTGATTGGTTAATTGGTTTTTATGATCTTCTACCTGAAGCTTAAGTTGAATATTTTGTTCCTTTAAAACTGCCTGCGCTCCTTTGTTTTTTAAGTTTGAAATCAGTCTTCCAAGGTAGATCCCTAAAGCCAGAGCAAAAATAAAAATGAGTATAATTAAAAGCGTTTGGTTCATAGAGAAAATCAGATCGGTTTATTCAAAGATACTTAATTGGTTTTCTTTATTTCAATTAAAATCCGCTTTCCAAAACAGAAGATTTTATGTTTTAATTTTGAAGGATTGGGAGATTTTATCAAAAAAGATAAGATCTGACGGAAACATTCTTGAAAACACATCGTCTTCAATAAGCTCTTTTGGGGTTCCGACAGAAACTTTGTTTTGCTCCATGAGAATGATGCGGTCGCATAGTTGCAGTGCCAGGTTTATTTCATGAGTTGCAAAGAGAATGCTCTTTTTAGTTTGAACGGTAAGTTTTTTAAGCAATTTAAGAATGTAAGCCTGGTGGTAAATATCCAAATGCGTGGTGGGTTCGTCTAAAATCACCAGGGGCGTATCCTGGGCAATGGCTCGTGCTATCAATACCTTTTGAAGTTGCCCGTCGCTTAGCTCGTAACATTTTTTATGCTGCAGATTTTCTATATCCACCAATTTTAATGCATTCTGAATATAGTTCAGGTCATTTGAAGTTAAGGTTCCAATCCAGTTGGTATAAGGCTGTCTGCCAAGGGCTATCAGTTCAAAAACACTTAGGTTTTTTGAAATGGGTTGTTCCGTAAGGACGATGCTAATCAATTCTGATAGCTTTTCAGAAGGAATAGATTTTAAAGGCTTACCTTCTATAAGGATATCACCTTTTAATAATTCCTGCACTCCACTAAGACTTCTCAATAAGGTGGATTTACCAACACCATTAATTCCTACAAGTGCTACAAGTTCACCTTCTTCGATCTCAATATTGATATTGGAAGCGATGAGTGTTTGCACTTTTTTACTGCGATATCCTATGTGAAGGTTATCGGTGGCGAGGATGATATTTGGGTTGAATGTTTTGATGATTAAAATAAAAATTTACGTTTTCGTACTAAAAGCCAAATTACTACGGGAGCTCCTATTAACGAAGTAATTGCATTTATGGGCAATGTATATTGACTTCCCGGGAGTTGTGCTGCTATATCGCAAACCAACATTAAAATAGCTCCACCCATGATCACGGCGGGCAGCAAGATACGATGATCGTTCACAGGGATTACTTGTCTTATCAAATGAGGGACCGCCAACCCAACAAATGCGATTGGACCAGCGAAGGCCGTAATGCTTCCTGCGAGTAAGCTGGTAGCGATTATTATTACCATTCTGTTTCTGCTAATGCTCACTCCAAGACTTTTAGCATACTGTTCACCTAGCAATAAAGTGTTTAAATTTTTAATACAGGTTATGGCTAGTATGATACCTGTAAACCAGAATATTGACAAAATTAAAACCTCTTCCCAGGAAAGGTTTCCTAGACTTCCAAAAGACCAGAAAACATATTGCTGAAGTTGGGCTGCCGGACTAAAATAAGCAAGAACACTTACTACAGCCGCGGTAAGGCTGGCAAACATTAATCCAATTATAAGGATGGCCATGGTGTCCCGAAGTTTTGAAGAAGCCAGTAAAACAGCTAAAAGCACAAGTAAACTTCCTATACTGGAGGCGATAACAAGGCTCCATTTTGAAAGCAGTAAGCCGGCCATTGTCCCGCCAAACATGGTTGCACCCATTAAAATCATTGCTACTCCCAAACTTGCTCCGCTGCTTAGACCTAAAACATAGGGTCCAGCCAATGGGTTCCGAAAAAGTGTTTGCATTAACAAGCCACTTACAGCAAGTCCAGAGCCGGTAAGGATTGCAGTAAATACCTTTGGAAGCCGGTATTCCAGAATGATATATCTAAAGCTGTCATTGCTTACCTGTTCCTTAAAAAATGCCGCAAAAATGTCCATCAAAGGAATAGTGACAGAACCTAAACTGATATTTACCAGCGCCGTCAGGATGACTACCAGGAATAGAAGTAATAAAAGTCCGGTATATTTTCTTTGATTCGGCACTTATTCCAGTCTTTTAAAAAACGCAGGTTCATATTCAGGAAATAATTCCGGGTGAAAGATCGCGATAAGGTCTTTTAAAACGAGATCGGGCCGGTTTGGAGCCAGTTCGTAATAGATCGCCCCGCCGGTTTCTCCTAAAGTGTTGCTATAGGTGAAAACCTGTTTGTTTTTTACTGCTTTAAATTGATTATAATGTACAGAGGATTCGTTTAGCTGCCTAAAAGTTTTAAACTGTCCAGGTGCGATCCAGAAATCGGCATTTTGAGCTTCGTTTAATACGGTTTCAAATGCCAGGGCGATACTGCCGCTTCCGGAGGTGTTTTTGTAGATGTAATTTGCATTGGCATCTTTTATAAACTGTGCCGACCAGGAATCTCCGTAAGGAACAAACCATTGATCCTTATACATAGAGCCGCTTAAAACTGTGGGAATGGAAGAGGCAGATTCTGCTGCTTTTTT
>JAWOHC010000210.1:0-10923 GCA_046496275.1 Gillisia sp. | reverse complement strand
AAGCATTCTCACACTTTTATGGCAATATCCAGGAGTATGCAGTTTTAGCACTTTTGCCGTCCTACCTGGAACGCGAAGGCTCTTCCCTTATCTATATGGCCGATGATCTAATAAAGAAAAGCAAACATCCCAAAAGCGGATTTTACCTTAATAATTTATCCGATCTTAAAAAAACCTTGATCTCCCTGGACAATTCCGGACAAAAAATACTGCTCATTGGGGTTTCATTCGCATTGCTGGATTTGGTGGAAGAATATAAATTTCAGCTAAAAAACACTATCATTATGGAAACCGGGGGAATGAAAGGAAGAAGAAAGGAGATGATCCGCATCGAACTTCATGAACTATTAAAGAAAGGATTTGGAGTTTCTCACATTCACAGCGAGTATGGGATGACAGAACTTCTCTCCCAGGCGTATTCAAAAGGAAACGGCACGTTTGAATGCCCTCCCTGGATGAAGATCCTTATCCGTGATCCTGAAGATGCACTCACCTATCTCCCGGCAGGGAAAACCGGCGGAATAAATGTTATAGACCTTGCCAATATAAATTCCTGCTCTTTTATCGCGACCCAGGATTTGGGAAAAATTTATGCAAATGGATCTGTAGAAATCCTTGGAAGGTTTGATAATAGTGACATTAGAGGCTGCAACCTTATGGTGCTATAAACCACTTAGGATCAATCTTTTTACGGTCAGCCAAGGTCTTACATTTATAAATAAATCCAGTCGCGTTAATTATATGTTAATTTTGTAATCAAAAGAAATTCCTCCGACTTAACTTATGTAAACAAGATTTTTGGTTAGGTTTTTGTTTACAGCTAAGTGAAGTTTTTTTCATATTAGATTGGTTAGTTAGTTGCAAACCCCTTTAAACGCCTGTTTGAAGGGGTTTTGTATTTTAAATACCTTCAGAAAATCAATAGCCTTGTCAAGGACGAATTACACTGTTACCCCTAAATTCCCTGCAAAATTTTACAATTTTCCCCCTATTTCCCTGAGCTTCCCAACGGATAAAGGCTTGCTTATAAATCCCGAAACCTCGGGCAGGGCCAGGGCTTTGTCGCGGTCTGAAAACGCGATGGAAGAAGTCACCATATAAATGGTGGTTTCACTGCCCAGGTTGGGACGGTGTTCTTTGAGATTGCTCAGGAATTCCCAGCCGTCCATCCCGGGCATATTGATGTCCAGAAGGATTAGGTGTGGAAGCGGGATGGTGGAATCCTTAAAATCTTCCAGAGCTTTGTAGCCATTTTCATAACATTGTACCTTATCAAAGTTTCCTGCTTTAGAAATGATCTTTTTTATAATAATCTGGTAGATTTGGTCATCATCTATTACACAAATATGTTTCATCATTTAAAATACACTTTAACTTTGGTACCTTCTCCCGGTTCACTTTCCACCGCTATGCTTCCATCCATGGCATCAATTTGATTTTTTGTTATAAAAAGGCCAACACCCCGCGCTTTGGGATGGTTTGAAAATGTTTTATACAAGCCAAATAATTTGTCACGGTTCTTTTCCAGATCCATGCCTATCCCGTTATCTTTTACCTCCAGAATCCACTTTTCCCCAAGCTTTGTCCCTGCGATATGTATTTCGGGAATTCGGTCTGGGCTGCTATACCTTAGCGAATTGGTCACCAGGTTTAACAAAACGCTTTCCATATAGGCTGCATTAAATTTTACCTGCATCGCATCGGGTATATCGGTGTAAATCCTTGCTTGCTTTTCCTCGATTTCAACCTTCAGCATTCCAAGAGTGCCATCCAGATAATCTTTAAGTTTTAATTGTTGTACGGTAAGATCTAAATTGGATTGGATGGAAACCACCTCATTTAGATCATACAAAGTTTGATTAAGCGCTGCCGAAACTTTTTCCAGCATGCCAAAGTAACTTTCCCTTTCCTCGTAATCATTGCTGTCCTCATAAAGACTCAGGATCGATTTGATATTGCTGGAATGGGAGCGCAAATTATGTGATACAATATAAGAGAAGTTGAGCAGCCGTTTATTTTGCTTCATCACCATTTCATAGGAACTCTTTAAATGGGTCTCGGCCATCTTCTTATCGTGAATATCTTCGATAAGGGCAATATGGGTGGTGGGTGTTTTCCCTTCATTCCATAAAGGCGAAACCGTTAAATTCACCCACACCAGTTCCCCATCCTTTTTCTTTACCCTTTTTTGCATACTAAACTCCCGAATTCTGCCTTTTCGGAGTTGCTCCATCTTATCCAAATTCTCTTGAAGATCAACCGGATGTGTAACATCTACTAAATAAAGTTTGGCTATTTCTGCAGGGGAATATCCTAAAAGCTCCTGAAAGCGCAAATTGGTTTCCAGGAAACTTCCGTTAACCGAATTCACCCGCGCCATTCCAATAGCAGCCTGGTTAAAAATGGTGCGAAATTTTATTTCACTAATCATAAGCTCTCCGGCCTGTACTTGCACTAAAGCCTGCAATTTAGCTGGTTGTTTTAACAAATTATAAACAATCCAGCCAAGCCAGGTACAAAGCAGGAGCACTAAAATTCCAACAGGCAGCATTAAAAATAAAACAGCAGAGGTATTCCTGGGCGCTATATAAAATTTCCAGTCACCATCCGGCAGCACCACCGCTTTTGAGAAGGACCTATCTATATCCAGAGTTTCCGGGAGAAAAAAGACCTCCTCCCCGGTAGCCGCATCTAATTTGGAAAACTGAAAGAGAAATTTGTCCTCAGCAAGTTCACTAATCCCTGCATGCTCCAGAAGATTGTCCAGTTTTATGATTACTGCTGAAAATCCCCAGAATTCATTTTTAATAAAAACCGGCAATCTACCCACTACCGCCATGCCCCCTTGCTTTAGTTCGAGGGGACCGGCAAAGTACATTTTTCGGGAGTCAATTGCCTTTTGAGCTTCTTTGCTAAGGGTACTATCTTTAAGAATATTGAGAAACATGGCCTCCTGGTTTCTCTCCATTGGATAGATATGAGTGATCACTCCGTTTGGCACCAGTTGTACCACATCAATAGATGAATTTCGTTCTACCAGCTGCGGAGCAAATTCCTCGAAGTTATTGATTTCGCCCTTACTATCTATAAGCAGGGCCAGGGATAAAACCACCGAATAACTGTTTTGAAGGGATTGGTCGATATTATTCTCTACAAGACCAAGAAGGTTGGACATTTCCTGTTGCTCCACTTCATGTAAAATTTGATAGCGCTGAAAACAGAGCAAAATTCCTAAAAAAAGAAAAAAAAGGAAGGAGATAAAACCAGCCATAGCCGGTTTCCCAATAATTCTTCCAATTATATTAAACCTCCTTTTTTTTTGCTTCATAAAAATTTGGGGAAATACTTAAAGTTATAAAAACAATTTGCTTTTATCGAAGTGGAATTTACAATTGTTTTGTAGGTAAATGAACTACAAAATAAGATTTTTTCTCAGACCAAAACTGTAATCCTAATATATTAATTCCTATCAGCGCTCAACCGGGGAAATAAGAAAAACCGGCATTCCCCCGGGCCTCCTATTCTTCAAGTTTTCTTGTTTTCAAAAAATACTTCGGATTAACCCCGTATTTCTCCTTAAAGATCTTGGAGAAATAACTTCGGTTGTTAAGTCCTATGGCTAAAACAATCTCTGAAATATTTTTTTCAGAAGCCATCAGCATTTCCTTGGCGGCCTCCAGTTTTTTATGTTGAATGTATTTATTTACCGTAAGGTCATACACATATTTAAATCCTTCCTGAAGCTTGTTAACATTGGTACCTGCCTCTTTTGCAAGACTTTCCACCGTTAGGTTTGTTGCCAGATCCCCCTGAATTCTTTTGGCGACATAGTCCACTTTTTGAATGTCCGATTTTCGTAAAATTTTAGGCAATTTCTCA
The DNA here is from genome assembly GCA_046496275.1 of Gillisia sp. GTDB lineage: Bacteria > Bacteroidota > Bacteroidia > Flavobacteriales > Flavobacteriaceae > Gillisia. The sequence goes on along the minus strand of JAWOHC010000210.1, from coordinate 7,044 downwards.
AGGGTTTCATCATCCTGGTATTGAGCGATCTGGATCACCAGCATTTGATAGGATCTCCCTTCCAGGTAAACCGATCTCAGAAACCCGGAAAATTCTTTGGTGTTGATATCCTCCATAATATCTGCCGCCTTCAAACTATAATTCCCCTGGTAGAAAAATTGTTTCTTGGAAACTTCATCCTTAAACAATTCCTGCAGGGTAGGGTCCAGATCCTTGAAATTATAATTTGTACGATGCGAAAAGGAAGACCTTACTATTTCCAAACTGGAAACATGGGTTTGAACATTTGCATTAAAACGCAGCACATGCCCGTTATATCCGCTGCTGGAAACAATAATATTTTGAAAGGAATCTATGGGATGCAAAATCTCATCCTCCAGAAAGTAATGAGTTACGGTTCCTTCGGAACAAAAAATGAATTTAAGCGGATGGACGGTGTTTAAAGAAAAATAGATCTCTACATCTTCTTTAAATTTGCAAAAATATGAAATAATGCCTATTCCCGAATCGAAACTTGAACCTCTAATGAAACCCTCTCCAAGTTCTTCAGGGATATTAATTGTAAGTTCTCCACTTTCATTTCTAACAGGGGTGCCCAGTTTTTCTGATATATCCTGGATAATATCTTTAACAGGCAAGGTATTTACATCAATTCGCATAGAAATAAGGTTCTTGTTTTAAATAATCATTATTATTTTTAATTATACGAATTGCCAAAATTACACTCTCTTTCGTAATGATTAAAGTTTTTCCTCATTTTTAATCACATTAATCGTTCTCTAAGTTAACATAATAAGCAGAACCAATTTTTATTTTTGAAATATGATGGTCCCAAAGGTTCTTTTCTGGCAAGGTTTAAGTTTTTTTAATAAGCGTAAGATAAATTTGAATAGCGGCAAAACAAATCGATAACTATTCGGTTATTTACCATTTGGAATTTAGCAGGAATCTGTGTCTCCATATGGAGATCATTGACCTCTTTGCAAACCTATTAGGTTTGTAAAAGAAGAAACTTATTAAATCTCGACGCTGGCCTTGGGGAATTGAATCTACCAATGGAATTAAAAGTAATGCTCATGGAATTTTTTTTTATCGCATTGGGATTGGAGATCATTTTGGTCGTGTTTCTTGGTGTCTTTTTTTTCAGAAAACTTAACAGGCTCCGCAAAAACAGAAAATTATAATCTCAATTTCCACGCAACCAGCTTTTCACATAAAAGTACCTTTTTTGTTTTTTTAATGATCCTTTTTAATTTCTTAACTTTAGGTATCCGGTTATTGAAATTTAAAAAACCCAATCATGAGCAAAGAAAGCGACAAATCCTCTCCGGTTCATACTCCACACGAGAAAGACAACCGCAAACATCAACCTGTTAAAACAAAAAAGCATAGGCCAAAATTTAAACTTTTGATTATAATCATTGTTATACTTATTGCCCTGGTCCTTATTGGATTTTATGCTGGCTTGATATAAGCTAAAATACTCCCTCCCGTGAAAAAGGCATTTTTAAAACTTATGATGATAACTCTCCTGTGTGTAATTATCCCAGCCCGCTAAATGCACAGTAAAAAGCGGCCATAGGTATCCTTTTTATTATTTAATAACTTCCTGTTTTTAATAACTTCCTATTATTTTACCTTTAGCCTCATTTTAAAACCAAAACCAGCTTTACAACGTAAGTTTTGTGGAGGTACAACGATTAACCATAATTAAACCCATACTATGTCTAAACCTTATTATGATCCTGCCGACCTTAGAAAATTTGGAAATATCACCGAATGGAGTGAAGAACTTGGAACTAAATTTTTTGATTATTACGGAAAAGTATTTGAAGAAGGAGCGCTAAGTGCACGCGAAAAATCCCTGATTGCTTTAGCCGTATCCCATGTGGTGCAGTGTCCTTATTGTATAGATGCCTATACCAAAGATGGATTGCAACGCGGGATAGCCAAGGAAGAGATGATGGAAGCAGTGCATGTAGGTGCAGCAATAAAAAGTGGAGCAACCCTCGTACACGGCGTTCAAATGATGAATAAATATGAAAAGTTATCGATGTAAGCAGCTTCCGGAAGAGGTGAAGTACAGTTAAAGAAGTCGCTTATCTAGATCTGCAATAGGATCCCGAATAAAATTTTGAATTGAAAAAAATATGGCATTATTAAAATCTTTGGCAGCAAGGGAGAATGATCTTTCCAAACCTGCCAATCAACTTAAATTTTTAAGCAATGGAATTTTTAAGGAAGGCGGACTTCCTTTTTTCAAGGACAAGATCGCCCAAACCGGGAACTTTCCATTAAAACCTAAAAAGCTTGAGATCCTTCAGTTAAACCTTGGCTATATGTGCAACCAGGTTTGTTCACATTGCCATGTAGATGCCGGCCCGGACAGAAAGGAGATCATGACCCTGGAAACCATGCAACAATGCCTGGAGGTGATCAAAAATACCGGCGCGCATACCCTGGACCTTACAGGGGGAGCTCCAGAGATGAACCCCAATTTCAGGTGGTTTGTGGAAGAAGCTTCCAAAGTTGGAATAAAGGATTTTATCGTTCGCTCCAACCTCACAATTATTTTAGCCAATAAAAAATACCACGATCTTCCTCAGTTTTTCAAAAAATACAATGTTCACGTTGCCTCTTCGCTCCCTTATTACAAACGGGAAAAAACGGATAAACAGCGTGGCACGGGCGTTTTTGACAAATCCATCAAAGCGCTGCAAATGCTTAATGATGTTGGGTACGCCCAGGAAGGCACAGGTTTAAAACTGGATTTGGTTTACAACCCCGCAGGTGCGTTTTTGCCAACGAACCAGACAGAGTTGGAACATGATTTTAAAGTTGCTTTAAAAGAGGATTTCAATATTGATTTTAATAATCTTTTTGCAATTACAAATTTGCCCATTAGCAGGTTCCTGGAATATTTAATCGCTTCTGAAAATTATGAGGATTATATGTATTCTCTTGTGGAGGCCTACAATCCTGTTGCGGTAGAAAATGTGATGTGCACAAATACCATTTCCATAAGCTGGGATGGATGGTTGTATGACTGTGATTTTAATCAAATGTTGGGGTTAAAAGTGAACAGTAAAGTGCAACACATTAGCCAATACAATGAAGACCTGTTAAACGACCGGAATATTATCATCTCACAACATTGTTATGGTTGTACCGCAGGTGCAGGAAGCAGTTGTCAGGGAACAGTAACTTAATAAACCAGTGTGAAAAACAACATCCTCTTTATATTTCTATTCCTGCTTGCATTTACCGCGAGTAGCCAGACTTCCCTGGATCAATTGCTTTCCAGATACAACAATCAAAGCATTCCCTATATTACTGTTGAGGAATTAAAAATGCTTCAAAAAGATGAGAATTTGGTGCTTTTGGACGCCAGGGAACCGGAAGAGTTCCAGGTAAGTCATATTAAAGGTGCTGTTTTTTCAGGATATTCCAGTTTTTCTTCGGAAGAGATATCTCGATCGATCAAAGACAAATCTGCAATGATTGTGGTGTATTGTTCCCTCGGTATTCGTTCCGAAAAAATTTCCGAAAAACTCAAAGCTGAAGGTTTTTTGAATATCCGGAATTTATACGGCGGCATTTTTGAATGGAAAAACAAAGGTTTTGAAGTATTTGATTCTGAAGGAAAGGAAACCGAAAAAGTTCATGCTTATTCCAAAAGCTGGTCTAAATGGCTCACTAATGGAGAGAAAATCTATTAAACCTCAACAAAAAATATAAACTTGAATACTAAAACCAAAGATCTCCTTATAATATTTACCAGAAATCCCGAAATAGGAAAAGTAAAAACCCGGCTTGCAAAAGATTTGGGAGATGAGTCCGCACTGGAGATCTATAAATTTTTACTTAAACATACTGTTTTGGTAACCAAAGGCCTGGATGTTCATAAAGAAGTCTGGTTTTCTGAAGGAATTGAGGAGGACCAGCTCTGGGATTCTTCGGTATATTCTAAAAAACTTCAGCAGGGAAGGGATCTTGGCGCCAGGATGCAGCATGCATTTGAAACCGGTTTTGAAAAGGGATTCCAAAATATAATTATTATTGGCAGCGATATGTACGATCTGGAAACCAAAGATCTGGAGAACGCTTTCAGCCTTCTGAAAAACAAGGAATATGTCATTGGCCCTGCAGCCGATGGAGGCTATTATTTGCTGGGAATGCGCAATCCGGAACCAAAGATCTTTCAGAATAAACAATGGGGCACTTCCACAGTACTCCACGAAACCTTGAATGACCTTAAAGGAAAAAACATCGCTTTAACCGATTTGCGCAATGATGTAGATCTTTTTACAGACATAAAAGATCACGAGGATTTTCAAAAATTTTTCAAAAAATAAACTATGCTAAACGAATTACAGGAAACCACAAAATATCTAAAAGCAAGAGGTTTTGACCAGCCCGAAATAGGGATTATACTGGGCACCGGCCTGGGACAATTAATAGATGAAGTTGAAATTGAAGCGGAAGTTAGCTACAATCAAATCCCCTACTTCCCTACTGCCACGGTAGAATTCCACAAAGGGAAACTCGTTTTTGGAACAATGGCAGGGAAAAAAGTGATCGTAATGCAGGGCCGTTTTCATGTGTACGAGGGCTATACGATGCAGGATGTAACCTATCCTGTTCGGGTCATGCAACAACTCGGAATTAAAAAACTGTTGGTTTCCAACGCTTCCGGGTCTGTAAACCTTGCTTACAAAAAAGGTGAATTGATGCTTCTTGATGATCATATCAATTTAATTGGCGATTCGCCTTTAGCTTTTAAAGGAGTGGAACACCTGGGAGAACGCTTTGTGGATATGAGCGCGCCTTATGATAAGTCCATGAATGACCTGTTTGAAAAAATAGCCGAAAAGCATCATATCACGCTACACAAAGGAGTGTATGCAGCGGTGCTGGGACCTCAGCTGGAAACCCGGGCAGAATACAGGTATCTTAAAATAATTGGGGCTGATGCAGTAGGAATGAGCACCGTGCCGGAAGTAATCGTGGCGAATCATTTAAAGATTCCTGTTGCTGCGGTTTCTGTAATTACCGATGAAGGAAACCCGGACGACCTAAAACCCGTAAATATCCAGGAGATCATCGCAATAGCTCAAAAAGCTGAACCGCAAATGATCACTCTTTTTAAGGAATTGATTAATCAGATTTAAGACCTCACTAAGACCTCACAGGTTTTAGTGAGGTCTATTTTAAACCAAAAAAATATGAGCTATTTAGACGCCACGTACGATGTATATAAAGAAGCAGCCCTTACCCCCGATGTTGGGCTTTGTTGCACCACGAATCCCATTTGGGAATTGCCCGGCCTTAAAATTCCCAAAATAATGCAGGAAATGAATTATGGCTGCGGAAGTACGGTGCACGCCCGTGATCTTTCCAATAATCCTAAAATGCTCTATGTAGGCGTTGGCGGAGGAATGGAATTATTGCAATTCGCTTATTTCAACAGGCAAAAAGGCGGAGTAATTGGCATCGATATGGTAGATGAAATGCTGGAAGCTTCCCGAAAAAACTTTTCCGAAGCCGAGGCCCAGAACCCCTGGTTTCAAAGTGATTTTGTCACCCTAAAAAAGGGCGATGCCCTTCATTTGCCGGTTGAGGATAATTCTGTTGACGTGGCTGCCCAGAATTGTCTTTTTAATATTTTTAAGGCGGAAGACTTAAAAAAAGCCATCGAAGAAATGTACCGCGTATTAAAACCTCACGGAAAACTGGTGATGAGTGACCCCACCTGTGAGCAAACTATGAACGAAAGCCTTCGCAACGACGATCGTTTGCGTGCTTTGTGCCTTAGTGGGAGCCTGCCAATTGCAGAATATGTAAAAGCCCTTACCGATGCCGGTTTTGGAACCATTGAAATACGAGCCAGAAAACCATACCGCATCCTCGATCCAAAAAATTATCCAACCGATGAGCTCATTTACATCGAATCTATAGAAGTAGCCGCCATCAAAGATCCAATGCCTGCAGACGGCCCTTGCATCTTTACCGGAAAAGCCGCTATTTACTTTGGCGATCAACCTTTTCTGGATGATAAAAAAGGGCATATTCTATTAAAAAATCAGCCGCTGGCCATTTGTGATAAAACCGCGGGTGCGTTAAAGGATTTGGGCAGGGACGATATTTTTATAAGTGAATCCACTTTCCACTATGACGGTGGTGGGTGTTGTTAAAACCTTAAAATTTGATCCTGCTCCTGCTCTTTTTTGCCGCTACCTTTTTAGCCTATTCCAACGGTACCAACGATAATTTCAAAGGGGTTGCAACCCTTTTTGGAAGCAATACCACCAATTACAAAAATGCGATCACCTGGGCAACCATAACCACATTTGCAGGTTCGGTTGCAGCTATTTTTTTAGCAGGCGTATTAATCAAAAATTTTTCGGGAAATGGCCTGGTTCCAGATGAATTGACACAAATGCCCATTTTTGCGATTTCGATAGCTTCAGGAGCGGCACTAACTGTTTTTCTTGCCACAAAAATTGGAATGCCTATCTCCACCACACACGGATTGGTAGGCGCTCTTTTTGGAACGGGTTTAATGGCGGTTGGCATGGATTTTAATTTTTCCAGACTGGCAGCTTCGTTTTTAATTCCATTACTTGTAAGTCCACTTATGGCTGCGGTATTGAGTTTTATCGCCTATTGGAGTTTCCAATCTATACGGGAAAAAATGGGGATTTCCAAAAGCGACTGTCTTTGTGTAAATGAAATTGAGGGAGAAATCATAGGCCTACAAGCCAATTCCTTTGTAGCCGCCAATACTGCCCATATAGAAATTGCAAGCTGTAAAAAAAGATACTTTTTCAGAAAAATATGATGGCGAACTTTTTGGAATCAATATTCAAAAAATAATGGATGTACTGCATTTTTTGAGTGCGGGAGTGGTAAGTTTTGCCCGCGGACTGAACGACACCCCAAAAATTGTAGGCCTTCTTTTGGTTATCAATGCCTTTAATGTGCATTGGGGCATGCTCGCAATTGGTGTTGCCATGGCTTTGGGAGGCATCCTAAATGCAAAAA
>JAWOHC010000258.1:0-4757 GCA_046496275.1 Gillisia sp. | reverse complement strand
CAACGAAACTATGAAGAACTTCAATATTCTTCAGATAAAATACATGGATACCTGGAACAGGTTCTTAAACTGGAATCTGTTGGCTGTAAAGATTGGCTTACTAATAAGGTAGATCGTTGTGTTACCGGAAAAGTGGCAAAACAACAAACTGCCGGTTCCTTGCAATTACCTTTAAACAATTGCGGGGTGATGGCTTTGGATTACAACGGAAAAGAAGGTGTGGCAACTTCCATAGGCCACTCCCCTATTTCTGCTTTGGTAGATCCGGTCGCTGGATCAAAAAATTCCATTGGAGAAGCACTTTCCAATATAATCTGGGCTCCGCTGGAAAAAGGATTAAAATCTGTTTCCCTTTCTGCAAACTGGATGTGGCCCTGCAATAATGAAGGCGAAGATGCCAGGTTATACGATGCCGTCCAGGGAGTTTCAGATTTCGCAATCGCTCTGGGAATAAATGTACCAACAGGAAAGGATTCTCTTTCCATGAAGCAAAAATATAAAGATGGAGAGGTTTTATCTCCCGGAACTGTGATAATTTCTGCAGCCGGGCACTGTGATGATATCACTAAGGTGGTAGAGCCTGTGCTTCAAAAAAATGGAGGTTCAATCTATTATATCAATTTATCTCAGGACGCTTTTAAACTTGGAGGATCCTCTTTTGCACAAATTTTAAATAAAGTTGGTAATGAAGTCCCAACAATTAAGGACGATGCCCAATTTGCCAACATCTTTAATACGATGCAGGGTTTGATAAAGAGTGATCTTATTCTTGCCGGCCATGATGTTGCTTCCGGAGGATTGATTACTACGCTTCTTGAAATGTGTTTTGCTGAAGTAAACCTGGGAGCTCAACTGGATCTTTCAGCATTAAATGAAGACGATCTAATAAAGCTGCTTTTCAATGAGAACTGCGGAATTGTTTTCCAGGCAAAAGATGATTCTGTAGAAAAACTATTAAAGGATGAAAAAATAGGCTTCTTTAAGATAGGTGCTCCTGCTGAAGGAAATTTGTTAACTATTAAAAACGGAAGTCAGAACTATGAATTTGACATTCCTGCCCTTCGTGATACCTGGTATGAAACTTCGTTTTTGCTCGATCAAAAACAAAGTGGAATCGATATGGCTACACAACGTTTCAACAATTACAAAGACCAACCTTTAAAATTTGTTTTCCCTGAGAATTTTGATGGAAAACTCCCAGTAATTGATGAAAATAAACCAAGGATTAAAGCAGCCATCATTCGGGAAAAAGGCTCCAATAGCGAACGTGAAATGGCCCGTGCGATGTATCTGGCCGGATTTGATGTGAAAGATGTTCATATGACCGACCTCATAAGCGGAAGGGAAACTTTGGAGGACATTAAATTTATTGCAGCCGTAGGTGGCTTTTCAAATTCGGATGTGCTGGGAAGTGCAAAAGGATGGGCCGGCGGATTTTTATACAATGAAAAAGCCGGGAAGGCGCTCGAGAACTTCTTTAAGCGGGAAGACACGCTTTCTTTGGGAGTTTGTAACGGCTGCCAGTTATTTATAGAATTGGGACTTATCAATCCTGAAGATTTCCAAAAGCCAAAAATGCTTTACAACAAATCGCATAAATTTGAATGTAATTTTACTTCAGTAGAAATTCAGGAAAACAATTCTGTAATGCTTTCAAGTCTTGCCGGGAGTAAACTTGGTATTTGGGCAGCGCACGGGGAAGGAAGGTTTAGCTTACCATATGAAGAAAGCAAATACAACATCGTTGGGAAATATGGCTACACGGGTTATCCTGCAAATCCTAACGGATCGCATTACAATATCGCAATGATGACCGATACTACAGGGAGACACCTGGTGACAATGCCACATTTGGAACGTTCTACGTTTCAATGGAACTGGGCGTATTATCCAACGGGACGAAAAGATGAAGTTTCTCCCTGGATGGAAGCATTTGTAAATGCCAGAAATTGGTTAGAAAAAAAATAGCCTTTGAGATTATTTCAAGATTAATTGAGGGGATATGAAAATATCCCCTCTTTTTTTAGAAATAGGTTTGAAATAGGCCATTAATTTCATATTTTGCAAGGAATATCCCATAAAAACACCCTTAGACACATGATTGAAATAAAAAGACTGTTTGATTTTCCATATTATCAATTAGAAAATCATCCCCTGAAAAAGGCATTAGGAACTAAATATAATGGAACCTGGGAAACCTTATCAACACAACAATATATAGACAAGGCAAATGCCATTAGTCGGGGACTGCTTCGGCTTGGAGTAAAACCCAATGACAAAATAGCCCTGATCTCCTCTTCAAACCGAACAGAATGGAATATCATGGACATTGGGATCCTTCAGTTAGGCGCTCAGGATGTTCCCATATATCCTACAATATCAGAAGAAGATTATGAGTACGTACTAAACCATAGTGAAGCAACCTATTGTTTTGTTTCAGATTTAGAAGTTCTGGAAAAAGTAAATTCGATTAAAGAACGTACCAACCTGAAGGAAGTTTATTGTTTTGATGAAATTGAAGGATGTAAAAACTGGAAAGAAGTCCTTGCATTAGGAGAAGACAAAAGCAATCAGGATGAAGTGGAAACGCTTAAAAAGGCCGTTCAACCAAATGATTTGGCTACATTAATATATACTTCCGGTACTACCGGGAGACCAAAAGGCGTAATGTTATCCCATGAAAATATTGTGAGCAATGTTTTAGGAAGCGCATCAAGGGTTCCTTTTGAGTTTGGAACTTATACGGCATTAAGTTTCTTGCCAGTATGCCACATTTTTGAACGAATGATCCTTTATCTATATCAATATTATAGTGTTTCTGTCTATTTCGCTGAATCTCTTGAAAAGATAAGTGATAACCTTAAGGAAGTTCAACCCCATGTTATAACTGCCGTTCCTAGATTATTAGAGAAAGTTTACGATAAGATTATCGCAAAAGGTTCTACCCTGGGCGGAATTAAGCAAAAATTATTTTTCTGGGCTGTAGAACTCGGTTTGGAATTTGAGCCATATGGCGCAAATGGATGGTGGTATGAAACAAGATTAAACATTGCGAGAAAGATTATTTTTTCCAAATGGAAAGAAGGTTTAGGTGGAAACATAGAATTAATAGTTTCCGGAAGTGCTGCCTTACAACCAAGACTGGCAAGGGTTTTTGCCGCTGCAGAGATCCCGGTTATGGAAGGATATGGACTTACCGAAACTTCCCCGGTAATTGCTGTTAATGACCAAAGAAATCATGGCTTCAGAATAGGAACGGTTGGAAAAGTGATCGATAAAGTAGAAGTGAAAATTGCTGAAGACGGAGAGATAATTACCAAAGGGCCTAATTTAATGTTGGGTTATTATAAAGAACCAGATAAAACCAACGAAGCTATCGATGAACAAGGTTGGTTCCATACCGGAGATATTGGAGAAATTGACAGTGAAGGTTTCTTAAAGATTACCGACAGGAAAAAAGAAATGTTTAAAACTTCCGGAGGTAAATATGTAGCTCCACAGCTTATTGAAAATATCATGAAGCAATCTCGTTTCATCGAGCAAATTATGGTTATTGGCGAGGGAGAAAGAATGCCTGCAGCATTTATTCAGCCCAATTTTGAATTTGTGGAAGAATGGGCTAAACGAAAAAATATCAATATTGGTTCTACCAATGAAGAAATGATCAAAAACCCTGAAGTAATAGCAAGAATCCAGGAGGAAGTAGATTTTTATAATCAAAAATTCGGTAACTGGGAAAAGGTGAAGAAATTTGAACTAACTCCCGAAGTATGGAGCATTGAAGGGGAACACCTTACTCCTACTATGAAGTTAAAGCGCAGAAATATAAAAGAAATTTACAAAAATCTTTATAGTACTATTTACGCGCGTTAGGAATTTGCATTAAATACTTTCAATAGTTGTTAAACTCCTCACATTTTGAGGAGTTTTTTTATGGCTTTCATGTAATTTTAGAAGTATTCTTCCCCAATAGAAAAAAATACATGTCATTTTACTATGCGCGCATAGTATTTTTTTCTTAACTTTGAAATTCATCATTATAGAGAATGAAAGAAAAAACCATCGATTATGTACTGCGAGCCACCTGGATGGCGGTATCTAAAATGTATAATGAGGAAGCCGGGAAAGCTGGAAGTACGATGGCAACAGGTTTCGCCCTTTTAAGCATTGATCCCGAAAAAGGCACCCCCTCCACATCTTTAGGCCCAAAAATGGGAATGGAAGCTACCAGTTTATCGCGTATTCTAAAATCTATGGAAGAAAAAGGACTCATTATTCGCAGGAAGAACCCAAAGGATGGTAGAAGTGTCTTGCTTCACTTAACACCTTTCGGAAAAGAGATGAGGGAATATTCCAAAGGCGTAGTTCTAAGATTTGACGAGGCAGTTAAGAGTTCAGTGCCGGAAAAGGATCTCAAAACATTTATCAAAGTAGCCAATACCATCAAAGATCTGATTTCTGAAAAAAAAATCTATGATCGGAGTTTAAAATAAAAATTCAATACATCTAAATCCTCCAGATCAATTGGCGGAAAGAAATTCATATTAAAAATTATAATAAAAAGTTTATGAAATGAGCATAACGGTAACACGATACAAACACCGATAAACAAATGCGAATTACATATGACCAATTAAAAACAATAAATATCTACATATGAAACGAAGAATCAAACAAGTTGCAATCATTGGTTCCGGGATCATGGGAAGCGGAATAGCCTGCCATTTTGCCAATATTGGCGTGGAGGTACTGCTTCT
>JAWOHC010000235.1:0-2717 GCA_046496275.1 Gillisia sp. | reverse complement strand
GGATTACCCAATCGCTCGGATGTATGCAGACAACAGGGTTACCAGGATTTATGCCGGGACAAATGAAATTATGAAATTATTGATCGCCCGTGGCTTATTCAGGGAGTTGTTCCGGGAAATGAAGGCGATGCGAAAAAAGTAAAAAAAGCAAAATGAAAATAACAGATTTCAAAGTTGTTACCCCCATAAATGTACAATGGGGTGAGATGGATGCATTCAGGCATGTGAATAATGTAGCATACGTACGTTGGGGCGAAACTGCCAGAATTGATTATTTTGTAAAAATAGGTTTGATCAATTCCGACCCTGAAAAATCAGAACACTTACCTATATTAGGATTTCAATCTGTAAAATATATAGCGCCTTTAGAGTACCCTGATATCATTAAAATTGGAACCAGGGTTGAAGAAATTCGGGAAGATCGCATTATTTTTCGTTCCTATTTTTTTAGTGAGAACCAGGATCGTTTAGCGGCTATTATGGTACACGAAATTATAATTATAGATCCCTCCAATGGTTCAAAGCTATTAGTGCCCGGCTATTTATCAGAAAAAATAAAAGCTTTGGAAGGATCGTCCAATCCCCTATAAAATACAGATTTATGAAAGAAATACAACCTTTGGAAGACATACGTATTTAGGATTTCACCTGCTTATTAACGATTGATCCAAATTTTATTTTTTTCCCGGTTTTAAAACGATCCAAAATCCATTTTTCATATTTTAAAGTCCTGTATAAGCGTTGATAAACTCAATAAGAATATGTTGAAGACAGAAGTTTATTCCTATTTTCGCACCTTTAAAAATAGCTGAAATTCCAATGAATAAATCTCCAAATACCGCGCTTATTGTTGCTGCGTTTTTTTCAATTTATGTTATCTGGGGATCGACCTACCTTTTAAATAAAATTGCCGTAACCGAATTACCTCCTTTTATGCTGGCTTCTGTTCGGTTTATCACCGCGGGGATTTTAATATTTATTTTAAGTCTGATACTCGGAAAAAGTCTTAAAATCACAAAAAAGCAATTGCTAAACACGGTAATTGCAGGTTTCCTGTTCCTCGCATTTGGAAATGGAATCGTGGTATGGGCATTGAAATATGTAGATAGCGGTTTTGCCGCGCTTCAAATTTCCGCCCAACCTCTGGTAGTTCTTTTGTTAATGTGGGTTATTGACAATAAAAAAATTAAAGCGATGTCCATCGTTGGGGTAATCCTGGGTGTTATTGGGATTTACTTATTGGTAAGTCAAAAACAAGTAACAGAACAGGAAAATTCTGTTCTGGGAATGGTATTAATCTTTCTGGCATTATTAAGCTGGGCCTCCGGAAGCCTTTTTGTGGGCAGGGCCAATCTACCTTCCAATTATTTGGTAAATACAGGATATCAAATGTTTACAGGAGGGATTTTGCTTCTTATCGCAAGCATAGCATTTGGAGAAAGCTGGTCTTATCCAACGGTTTGGAGTTCACCAACCCAATATTCCATGATACTTTTGATCCTGTTTGGAAGTATTGTAGCTTTTACTTCCTTCAATTATTTATTAAAAACGGTTTCTCCTGAAAAAGTGGCAACTTCAACCTATGTGAATCCTATTATCGCCCTATTGCTGGGCTGGTATTTCTTAAACGAACAAATCACAACACAATCTATCGTTGCAGCGGCTGTGCTTCTCACTGGTGTATATTTTATTAATACCAGTAAGCAGTTGGTGATTTTTGCAAGATTTTATAGTAAAATAGGTCGGAAATCAAAGCAGAATGATCCGGGAAATCACCTTGATTAGTTCCTGAAGCTCCTGTTTATCAGCACTGATTTCTGCTGAAAAACCTACACTTTAAACAGGTTTTCTTCGGGAGAAAAATTTATAAATTCCAAATAGCAACAACCCTGCTAATACCGTGATTAATACATCCACAAATTCGGTTAATTCAGAACTCAACAATAATCCAATAGAAGCAAGGATCCCTGCTATAGCGAAAAAGTATCCAAAGCGAAGTTTGAAATAATCGGTTCCTTTTTCTGATTTTAGGCGTAGTTTGATCATTGCGGCACATACCAGCAAAAAGATAAGTATTTTACTTATAACGCTTATGGAAACCGCATAAATGAAGGATCCTGTTAGGGATGCCACCAAAGTAACGGCTGTGAAAATAAATAAGGAATATACCGGCGTACGGTTTTTTGGATTTAGGATTGAAAATATTTTAGGAAATTGTTTTTCCTCACTCAGGGCATAAGGAACTCTGGAGCCTACCAGCATGACAGCGTTTAAAGTTCCACCAATGGAAATAACCGCTCCAAGGGTAATCATGGCTGCCCCGGTTGGCCCCATAAACAATTGAGCGGCATCTGTGATGGGTTTGTCGGAAGATATCAAATCCGGTAAAGTTCCAATACTCACAAATTGGATCAGTCCGTAAAAAACGGCAACAAAGGATAGCGACGTAATCAGGGCAAAGGGGATATTCTTCCTGGGTTCCTTGATCTCCCCGGTGTTTACAAGAACCGCTTCAAACCCGGTGAATGCAAAAATAAGGATCAGGACCGATGATGCAAAATCGGAAAAATCAGGAAGTGGCTGTGTGGTATCTATAAGTTCCGTATTGATAAAGAACATGCCAACCAGCACAAATGCCAATAGCGGAACTATTTTAGCAATTGCAAGGGTGTTACTAAGAATAGTTGAGTTGCGTACACCAAGATAATTCACCCAGC
>JAWOHC010000196.1:0-2804 GCA_046496275.1 Gillisia sp. | reverse complement strand
GCGAGGAACGTAATTACTGGGAAGCACCAGAAGTGTACAACGAAATGTCCCCGTTTATGAACGCAGAAAAGATGAAAACCCCTTTGTTACTAATTCACGGAGAAGCAGATAATAATTCCGGTACCTATCCAATGCAGAGTGAACGTTACTTCAACGCCTTAAAAGGTTTGGGAGCAACTGCACGATTAGTGATGCTTCCAAAGGAAAGTCACGGGTACAGCGCAAAAGAATCGGTATTACACGTGCTTTGGGAACAAGACCAATGGCTTGAAAAATACGTGAAAAACAAAGAGAAAACATCGATAGAACAACCCGAAGAAGTGATGAAGAATTAGGGGTTTTAAGACTGTTTCAATACAGTAATTCCGGTTGAGAATCCAGATCGTTCCGTCTTTGGAGTAACTGCATGAAACAAGAACCAAGACTTAATTTTATCTGAAATTAAATTTCAGCTTTCATAAAAATGTTTACGGGACAACCATAATTTTAATATAAAAAAGCCTGCAAAATCAAAGTTTTGCAGGCTTTTTTGATTTCTCAAATCAATGTTAAATGTGTTTATTGAAGCGGAATATCACAATTCTGGCATTTCTATAACTGCGGAGAGCGCGACTATAAAGCCACACTCTCCTAACAACCTAACCAATAAATAAAATCTTAAATATATTTTTTGTAATTGTTGATTTCAACCTTTGCCTTTAAATCGTGCAACATATTATAAAGCCCAAAAAATGTTCTGTTGATATACAAAAAGTGTTTACTTCCGCGGTTTCCGTTCATCTTTCGCAAATCTGAATCTTTGCTGTATTTCTCTCCCAATTCTGTTATTTTGGTCCAAAATGTTTCATCTGCAAAGTCGAAGGTTTCTTTGTGAAATGGATTTGTGAATAAACTTAGCATTTCATAAAACAACTCTGAAAAGAACGTGATCTCCTTTTGAGAATCATCTTTCCGAAGAATTTCAAGTTGATACAGCTTTTCAGAAAAAAATTCAGGATTATTAATATTTTCCTTAACTGCCAATTCAAAATAGGGAACATAAAAATCGTCCGGGACTTGTTTGATACACCCAAAATCTATTGCAACCAAATTCTCTTCTTCATCGATCAGGAAATTTCCTGGATGAGGATCCGCATGCAATTCTTTTAAAACGTGCATTTGATACATATAAAAGTCCCACAGGGTTTGCCCAATTTTATCAGCCTTGACCTGATTGTTGTTCTTCTTGGCAAATTCGCTTAAATGCTCCCCTTCCATCCAATCCATCGTGATAATCCGTTCACTGGAAAGTTCTTCGTAATATTTCGGGAATTTTAGATTAGGAATATGAGCACAAGCTTCAGAAATACTTTTGCTCTGTTTTACTTCCAGGATATAATCTGTTTCCTCGAGCAATTTGCCTTCCACTTCCTTAAAATATTTTTCAGAATCTTTTCCCTTCAGGTTGAACATTCTTGTTGCGATTGGCTTCACCATTGCAAGATCTGAACTGATACTATCTGCAACCCCCGGATATTGGATTTTCACAGCAAGTTTCTTCCCATCTTTTGTTGCGCGGTGCACCTGTCCGATGCTGGCCGCATTTACCGATTGGGTTGCAAACGTATCATAAAGCTCTTCGGGGTACTCCCCATTGTATTTTTTAAAAGTTTTTCGAACCAAAGGCGCCGATAAAGGTGGAACGCTGAATTGCGCCAAAGAAAATTTTTCTACGTAGGCACTTGGCAGCAGGCTCTTTTCCATGGATAACATTTGAGCTACCTTTAATGCACTCCCTTTCAAACTTTTTAAACCGTCGTAAATATCTGTAGCATTATTTTCATCCAACTCGTCTCTTGTAAGACTTGAATTAAAAGCTTTTTTGCTGTAATATTTAATGTAATTTCCGCCAACTTTTACTCCTGTTTGAACCATTTTACTGGTCCTTCCGAGTTTTCCTGTGGGTATTTTATCTATTGTGTTCATAGTGTTTTGGGTAAAAAAAACTTCACAAGTAACTTTAACTGTTGGGGATATTTACCTGTGAAGTCTAAATAGGGGGCTTATGCCATTTTCTCTTTCCATAAAAATTTACCCAAATCCAGAATTCTTTCCAGTGGTGTATTATCAAAAAGGTCAAAAACCGTATTTACAGACTTCTCTATCACTACATCTGTACTTTCAAATTGAGCGGAATTGTCATCCATCCAAAATTTAATTATAAATAACAGTTGTACCCAGGTAGCTTCAGAAAAAATAGTTTCCGACTGCTTTAGGATTTTTGAAGATTTATCATCATTTCCTTCCCGTATCAGTTCATTTGCAAAACCTTTCACATTTCTTCTAAGTCCTTTAAGCTGGTCCAGATTTTTCATCATTTCAGGATTTTCAGAAAGGGTGTATAAAACATAGCTTCTGTTTGCCGTCAATAATTCGAAAAAGGTATAATAAAAGGTCAGTAATTTTTCCCGGGTGGAGAACGTATCAAATTCTGGGCTTTTTTCAATAACCAGCATGGTGTTCTCGTAAAATTTTGCCCAGACACCTTTTTTAAGTCCTTCAAAATTTCCGTAAAAATCATAGAATTGCCCTTCGGTAATATGGTTATCCTTACAGAATTTGTAAACGCTTTTGGGCATTTTTTCGTGCTCTAACACGTATTCCATATAAAGACTTATCAATTGGTCCTGAGTAACTTTAGTTTCTTTTCCCAATTTTGATTCTGTTGTTTTTTGTTTCGTTGCCATAACTCTTTCGTTCTTTTACAAAGATACACACTGTTTAATCTTTTAAAGCAAAAATTAAACAAAATAATTTGTTAAATA
>JAWOHC010000128.1:0-10401 GCA_046496275.1 Gillisia sp. | reverse complement strand
TTCCGGAAAGGAATTCAATTCCCTTATCGGTAAGATCTATTTGATTGTTCTTTTCTTCAATTACAAAATACAGCTCCTCATCAACCTTAGGCATTTCCCGGTTGTTGTCTGCCATATATTGATTTTCAGTTTTTTGAAGCAGTTGTTTTATTCCATCTTCACTCAGGAACTTTATAAGTGCCTTGTTTTTTGGCAAACCTCTAAATACTCTCAACAACTGTAATCCACCTTCCTTGGTGTTCCCGGCAGCGATGAGTTTCTTGGCTTCCGATAGGATTTTTGTAAGATGTTGGCGCTGCACTTCAACAATATTCGCAATCGCAGGTTTCAACACCTCAAATTCATGAATATCTCCTTTTGGAATTGGCCCTGAAATAATCAACGGGGTACGGGCATCATCCACCAAAACCGAATCCACCTCATCCACAATGGCGTAATTATGCGGCCGTTGTACAAGATCATCGGGTGCGTGGGACATATTATCCCTTAAATAATCAAATCCAAATTCGTTATTTGTACCATAGGTGATATCTGCATTATAGGCTTTTCTACGGGCAGCAGAGTTTGGCCTGTGGTAATCGATACAATCTATGGTTAGTCCGTGAAATTGAAAAATAGGTGCCATCCAGGCACTATCCCTTTTTGCAAGGTAATCGTTCACCGTTACAAGGTGTACACCTTTGCCGGTCAATGCGTTAAGATACATTGGTAAAGTTGCAACCAGGGTTTTACCTTCTCCTGTTTGCATCTCTGCGATTTTTCCCTGGTGCATTGCCACACCACCAATAAGCTGAACATCGTAATGTATCATATCCCAGGTGATGGGTTTTCCGGCGGCATCCCAGGAATTATTCCAGATTGCGTGTTCGCCGTCAAGGTTAACGTAATCTTTCTCTGCTGAAAGTTCTCGGTCGAAAGCACTTGCCGTTACTTTTAGCTGGGGGTTGTGAAAGAACCGTTTCGCGGTCTCTTTAACCGTTGCAAAGGCAGCTGGCAGGATCTCATTTAGAACAGCTTCAGAAATGCCATACATTTTATCCTTTAAAGCATCAATTTCAGCATAAATATCCTCGTTCCGGGTGATGTCATTAGATGCATCGGCCTCTTTGGTAAGGCTTTCAATTTTCTCTTTTGTTTCCCGGGTAGCTTCCGTGATCTTATTCTTAAAAAAAGCTGTTTTTTCGCGGAGTTCGTCAAGGCTAAGCGCTTCATATTCCTTTTCAAGTGCTTTGATCTTTTCAACGATGGGTTGTAATTCACTGACGTCTTTTTTGGATTTATCGCCAACAAATACTTTTAATACAGAATCTAAAAAACTCATAGTTTTTTGTGTTTTATAAAGTTCAAATGTAAGCAAAAAAAAGGCCTCAATTTTGAGACCTTTTAATATTTGCTTTATGCTTTTTTAATATTCATCCTCGTTCCAAAGATAATCTTCATCGGTAGGATAATCGGGCCAAATTTCTTCAATTGAATCGTATGAATCTCCTTCATCTTCAATAGACTGAAGGTTTTCCACTACTTCCAGCGGAGCTCCTGTCCGGATGGCATAGTCAATCAATTCATCTTTTGTTGCCGGCCAGGGGGCATCACTAAGATAGGATGCAAGTTCTAAAGTCCAATACATTGATTAATCAGGTTTTAATTTTTGCAAAAATAATTTTATTATACTAATATGCAAATAAAAAATCTATTATTTCACTAATAATTTTAAGAACTTAACCCCAATTGTTAAAATTATATTAATTATAGACAATTTAAAGTCAGCAAAAAAGGTCTTTATATTCCTTTTTCCGGAATCCATTTTACCTCTCTTGCGTTTAAATCTTTTGACAATTTCCGTGCCAGCACAAACAGGTAATCGCTTAAACGATTGAGATATTTTAATACCAGCTCGCTGAAAGGGCTTATTTCATAAAGCGCTGTGGCAATGCGTTCTGCACGTCGACAAACACAGCGGGCTATGTGACAGAATGACACCGCCTGATGTCCGCCGGGTAATACAAAATGAGTCATTTCGGGTAAAACTTCATTCATTTTATCCATTTCAGTTTCTAATAGTAAAATGTCTTCTTCTGTTATTCCTGGAATGTTAAGGCGTGGTTTTCCGCTTTTTAAGGTTGCTTTTTCGGGTTCGGTAGCCAAGGTAGATCCTATAGTGAATAAACGGTCCTGAATCCTATTGAGGATTTCCAGGGTTTCTGCTTGTATTTCCTGGTCTTTAACCAATCCTATATGGGAGTTGAGCTCATCTACGGTTCCGTAGCTCTCTATCCGGATATGATGCTTGGGGACACGGGTTCCGCCAAAAAGTGAGGTTGTGCCGTTATCACCGGTTTTTGTATATATTTTCATATGTAGATATTTATTATTTCGACTTCGCTCAATACAAGCGTTTTTCATTGGTCATATGTAATTCGCATATCTTCATCGGTGTTTGTATCGTGTTTCCGTTATGCTCATTTCATAGGTGTTATTATTATTTTAAAGGTCATGGGTGACATCCATAAAATCATTTTTCTGTGCATCGATAGCACCTTATGGATGTTTTTTCTGCTAATATTGTTTTTTCTGCTTCTTTTGCTCAAAGATAGAAAATACCCGGCAGATATGAAGGTTCAGAAACTCCCGCTTTCAGGTGCAGGAAAAGAAGGTATTGCCCGCCTGAAATTGAGGCTGTATTTGCCATTGAAAATTTAATCTTAAAAGTGGGTTTGATTATTAGAGTTCTTGTTACGAGGTAATTGATTTAAATGTGAAATCTAATTAACAAATGTCTTTTTGATTAACTGAAGAATTCGTTCGAGTATAAAGTGGCTGCTAAATTGTTACTTTTCTCTTTGCCCTCGCTTTTGGATAGGATCCTTGGTCTTTTTCCGCTCCAGGTAGCGTTTTCTGAAATTCTGATTTTTGCGATCCTTTTTATTTTGTTTTAATTGGCTGCTGTTCCAAATAAAATAAATTACGGCTATGGCGATAAGAGCTAAATAGATCCAGGTTTCCTGATCAAAATCTATCATGGTAAGATGAATTTTATCTAAGATAAGAAAAGTTTACCGAATTTCAGTAAATGGTGATCATGTACGAAATTGGTTAGTGGTGAAAAATGTTTAGTAAATTGCTATTAGCGATTTATGATTTCCTTTTTCTCATCACTTTCAATAACTCCATCTCTTAATCGAATGATTCGGTGGGCGTGCATTGCGACTTCTTCCTCGTGAGTTACCACAATAACTGTATTTCCGGCTGCATGGATCTCATCGAATAAATGCATGATTTCCAAAGAGGTAATGGAGTCCAAATTTCCGGTAGGTTCATCGGCAAGAATGATGGAAGGTTTGTTAACCAGGGCACGGCCAACTGCAACCCTTTGTCGCTGCCCTCCGGAAAGCTGATTTGGTTTGTGGTCCATCCTGTCTGCAAGGCCAACGTTTGCCAATACTTCTTTTGCGCGTTCGGTACGGGCAGATTTTGATGCTCCGGCATATACCATTGGTAAAGCCACATTTTCCAGAGCGGTGGTACGGGGTAAAAGGTTAAAGGTTTGAAATACAAAACCAATCTCCTTATTCCTGATCTCGGCCAGTTGATCATCACTCATTTTACTTACATCATTTCCATTTAAGATATAGCTTCCTGAAGTTGGGGTATCCAGGCAACCCAGCAAATTCATCAGCGTAGATTTCCCCGAACCCGAAGGTCCCATAAAAGCAACATATTCCCCACGTTCAATATCCAGGTCAATTCCCTTTAAAACTTTGATGATCTCGTGCCCAAGTGGAAAATCCCTGGTGATATTTCGTAATTCAATAACCTTGCTCATATCCTGATTCTGATTTTTTGTAGTGTTTATAAGACGTGGTTTTAGATCATTTGTTACAACCTTAACGTAAAATGCTCTTTTTCCTGTTCTTCCCTGAAGAAAATCAGTCCCCAGAAAAATGAATCTATACTAACCCGTACTCTTGGATGTACCTTAATCTCTTCCCAGGCTTCTTCCATCCCTTTAGACCAGTGAATATCGTCAAATATAAAAACCGAATCGTTGTTGGCGAGCGGCAGTAGCTGTTTGAAATAATTTAAAGTGGACTCCTTTTGGTGATTCCCGTCAAAATAAATGAGATCCAGGGAATGTTGTTTTTTTTGATGGTCCAGCGCGGGTGTTGCGTTTGTAATTTCCTGGCTCCAATTTTCTTCGGAAAGGAGTTCGTCAAAATTTCCTACTTTCAGCGTAATGGTATTCAATCCAAACTTTTTAAAGTATTCTTGGGCAAGCTTGGAGGTTTCGGGACAGCCTTCCAAAGTGATAAGTTTCACCTTATTTCCTGCAGTGATTGCTGTAGAGGAGATTCCCAATGAAGTTCCAAGTTCCAAAGCGGTATTAATGTTCAGGTAGGAGGTAAGCCGGTTTAGTAAAACTGCTCTTTTTGTGGATATTGCAGCGTTTTTGGCGATATCACAAACTTTTCGCTCATTCGATTTAAACACCCTGCTTCCGGCCCCAAAATCCTTTACGGAAATGATCCTGGTATCCAATCGTACCGCCTTTATATAGGAGCGAATCGTTTTAAAAGCCGGTTTTTCTTCTTTTTTGTAGAGGCATTTAGTAAGCAGGTTATATACAAACGGGGAGTGCACTCCATGTTGATTGGTGGATTTCAGGAGAAATTTTATGTAAGCGACTATTTGATACATCGTTTTTTAAAAGGAATCCTGCTAAGGCATCTTTATTAAACTTTCCTGGTGAGCTTCTACCTAATCATCCAATCGTACTAACCCACTTTTGCGCCCAATTCAAACCAGCGTTCGGTTTTTGTCTCGATCTCATCCATCACTTTTTGAAGTTCCAGGGATGCTTCATCGATTTGTTTTCCGCTGAGGTTTTCCAGGAATTTCTGTTGTAGTTTTTCCTTTCTCTTTTCAAGATTCAGGATCTCTTTTTCCAGTTTTCCAAATTCCTTTTGCTCATTGTAAGTAAGTCCGGTGGAAGCCTCTGTTGATTTTTTTGTTTTCTCTACAGGGATTTCAGCTTTTTGGGCAGCATTGATCTCTGCGGTTTGACTGGCTTCATACTCCCTGTAATCGGAATAATTTCCAGGAAAATCCTGAACTTCAGCATCACCTTTAAAAACAAAAAGATGATCTACGATCTTATCCATAAAATACCTGTCGTGAGAAACCACTACCAGGCAACCGGGGAAGTCTAAAAGGAAATTCTCCAGCACGTTTAGCGTTACAATATCAAGATCGTTGGTAGGTTCATCAAGAATAAGGAAATTGGGATTCTGGATAAGCACGGTACACAAATATAACCGTTTACGTTCCCCACCGCTTAATTTCTCTACAAAGTCATATTGCTTTTTGCGATCGAATAAAAAGCGTTCCAGCAGTTGCCCCGCAGAGATTTGTCTTCCTTTTGCAAGTGGAATGTACTCCCCAAATTCCTTGATGACATCTATCACTTTCTGCCCTGGTTTAGCTTGTATACCTCCCTGGGTATAGTATCCAAACTTGATGGTATCCCCAATGATCACTTTTCCGGAATCGGGTTTTATCTTTCCGGTTAATATATTTAAAAAGGTGGATTTTCCTGTTCCGTTCTTGCCTATAATCCCAATTCGTTCTCCCTTTTGGAAGTTGTATTCAAAACCATCCAGCAGTTGTTTTTCTTCATAGCTTTTGGAGATCTTATGCAATTCCACAATCTTGCTTCCAAGACGCTCCATGTTTATTTCCAATTGCACCTGGTGGTCATTCCTGCGTTTGGAGGCCCGGTCTTTTATCTCGTGAAAATCTTCGATCCTGGATTTAGACTTGGTTGTTCTTGCTTTTGGCTGCCGGCGCATCCAGTCCAGTTCTTTTTTAAATAGCTGCTTGGCTTTATCGGTATTGGTTTGATCCACCTCTATCCGGGCATCTTTTTTATCGAGGTAGTAGGAGTAATTTCCTTTATAGGTGTAAAGTTGTCCGTCTTCCAGTTCCACGATTTCATTACAAACACGCTCCAGGAAATACCTGTCGTGCGTGACCATGAAAATGGTGAAATTTTCTTTTCTGAAATATTCCTCCAGCCACTCGATCATATCCAGATCCAGGTGGTTGGTAGGTTCATCCATGATGATAAAATCCGGTTTATGCAGCAACATATTGGCCAGTGCCAGACGTTTCTTTTGTCCGCCGGAGAGTTCCCCAACTAATTTATCAAGTTCCTCCAGTTTTAGTTTAAAAAGGATTTGCTTATACTGGGTTTCAAAATCCCAGGCCTGGAGCATGTCCATATCCTCGAATGCTCTTTGGTAAGCATCAGCATCATCTGGATTTTCCAGCGCTTTTTCATAACGGGCGATGACTTTCAGGGTTTCATTTTCTCCGGCAAAAATAGTTTCTTCCACGGTAAGTTTTGGATCCAGATCCGGTTCCTGGGCCAGAAAGGCAGATGTAATGTCTTTGCGGTAAACCACCCGGCCATCATCCGGGGCTTCAGTTCCGGCAAGAATTTGCAGTAAAGTGGTTTTTCCAGTCCCGTTTTTGGCAACGAAACCAACTTTTTGACCTTCATTTATTCCGAAGGAGATATTTGAGAACAACTGAAGTTCTCCAAAAGATTTAGCAATATTTTCAACCGAGAGGTAATTCACAGAATAATTTTTTGCAAAAATAGACAGATTTTTCCGGGATAAAAGTAGAATAGTTTTATTATTAGCATACAACACTTATATTTGTTTTGGTTAGAGTACTTTTAAGGCTGAATAAAGCGCCGCCGGAACTCTGTATATCAGGCGGAAATCGGAATTTTGATAGCAGTGGCGCGGGCTATGAAGCAGGAAGTTTTAATTGTGTTGCGCTTATAGTTGTAAGCTTAATAGTGAGCCCCCTTTATGAAATATAAATCCATAGTTTTCATTTTACTGGTAATACTAAGTTTTACCTCGTGTATTCCTACTAAAAAAATCACCTATTTACAGGCGAATGAAGCTGCTGTGGACAGTGTTATCTCTATTCAGCGACTTCAAAAACCCTATCGCATCCAGGTAAATGACCTTTTGAGCATTCGTGTAAAAGCACTGGATCAGGAGTTGGTTGGAATGTTCAATCCCATCAATGACGCAAATGCCAATGCTACCGGCGAAGAACGCATGTATTACGACGGATTTACGGTAGATCTACACGGAAATATACGTGTACCAACGTTAGGGGAAATTAATGTCCTTGGATACACCGTGCAGGAAGTTAGGGAAAAGCTAGAACAGGAATTGCTGGATCAATATTTTAAAGACGAAGCAAATATTTTTGTAACCGTAAAATTGGCGGGGATACGATATACCACTTTAGGAGAAATAGGTTCCGGAAGCCAGGTGATTTACAAGGAACAGGTAACTATTATGGAAGCCGTAGCCAATGCCGGGGGTATTACGGAATTTGGTGATATGACCGATGTTAAGATAATTCGCCAATATCCAGGAGCCAGAGAGGAGATCCATAATATAGATTTAACCAATATCGATGCGACTAAAAGTCCGTATTATTATATTCAGCCCAATGACCTTATTCTGGTGAATCCATTACCTCAAAAATCATTAGGTCTTGGAACAACGGGAATGGAATCATTTAGGACAATACTTTCTATTGTAACATTATTGACAACCAGCATTCTAATATTTACTCGCTAAAATGGCACATGAAGATGATCATATTTCCGATGTAGGTTCCACCTTCGACTTTAAGGGCTTTGTGCTCAAAGTCATTAGTTACTGGCAGCTTATCCTGGTTTCTGTTGGCATAAGCCTGGCGGTTGCCTATTACAACAACGTGCGCAAGCTTCCGGTTTATGCACTTGGGAATTCCATTTCCATTAAGGACGATCAAAATCCGTTTTTCACTTCCAATACCAGTCTAACTTTTAACTGGGGAGGAACTTCAGATAAGGTGAATACCGCGATCACGATTTTGCGTTCCCGCTCGCATAATGAAGAGGTGGTAGAGCGTTTGCAATACTATATAAGTTATATGCAGGACGGAGAGTACCAGCGTGTAAATGCCTATGGGTTCACTCCTTTTGTCGTGGAAGCGGATACCGCAAGTGCCCAGGCGCAAGGCCTGCCAATTACCATCACTTTTAAAGACGAAGACACCTTTAACCTGAAAGCTTCGGTTCCAGCTACAATAAACACCTATAACTATGGTACAAAAGAGGGAGGGAGCAAGAGTATTGAACCACTGGATTTTAGCAGGGATTATAAAGTTGGGGAACCAATTAACCTTCCCTTTTTCCAGGGAGTGGTTAACAGGTCCAACCAGGCACTGCAGCCCGGAAAACCATTTTACATAAGCTTTCAAAATTTTGATGGGATTGCAGCACGCTACAAGGGAATTTCGGTATCTCCGGAATCTCAAAATTCATCGGTCTTAAAACTGAGTTTAACCGGGGATAATAAAGCTCAACTCGTAGATTATTTAAACGGAACGGTTGCGGTGCTAAGTCAGAATATGTTGGAGCGAAAAAACCTGTTTGCTACCAATACTATTCGGTTTATAGATAGCAGTCTTAATGTGAAATCCAAGGAATTACAGCTGGTTGAGGACGAATTAAATATCTTCAGAAATAAAAATTCCATCCTTGATATCTCTGCGGAAAGTTCTGAAATTTCAGGTAAACTTTCCACTCTGGATGTTAGAAAAGAGGATATCCGAAGACAACTTGCGTATTACGGCACCCTGGATTCCTACCTGCAAACCCGAAATGATTACAGCAGTGTGCCAGCGCCTTCTGTAGCAGGGATCGCAGAAGGAAGCATCGTTAGCGGAGTTGGACGTATTCTGGCTTTAGCTGAAGAGCGCAGCAAATATCAATATTCCTTAAAGGAAAACTCTCCTGTTTTTGCAGATATCGACCGGCAAATCAATTCGGTTAAATCGGTGTTGCTTGAAAACATCACTTCTTCAACAGGATTGTTAAGGCGTGAATTGGGTGATATTAATAGCCAGATCGCGCAGGCTGAAATTGAAATAAGGAAACTTCCGCAGGAGGAACAGGATTTACTAAAGATTCAGCGTAAATACAGCATCAGCGAGAAAACCTATAACATGTTCCTGGAGAAACGCAGTGAGGCAGGACTGGTAAAAGCGGCGAATGTGAGTGATGTTATGGTGATAGACAACGCCAAGGATACCGGAGGCGGACAAATTGGTCCCAATACGCAGCTTAATTACGTTATGGCCTTGATGGTGGGAGGAGTTATCCCGCTCACATTTGTATTTCTGCTTGTATTTTTAAACACCAATATTCACAATGCCCAGGAAGTTACGAGGTTATCGCCTATCCCAATTCTGGGGCTTATAGGCAAGAATAAATCTGAAAATAATTTGGTGGTTTTTACCAAGCAAAAGTCGGCGATCGCCGAAAGTTTCCGGGGACTGCGGAGTAGTTTGCAGTTCATGTACAAAAAACAGGGAGTTACCGGCTCTAAAACCGTATTGATTACCTCCTCGGTTTCGGGAGAGGGAAAAACCTTTTGCGCGATGAACCTGGCAACAGTATTTGCCCTTAGTGAACGCAAAACCGTTCTTGTTGGGCTGGATTTACGTAAACCAAAGATATTTGATGATTTCGAACTTGAAAATGAAGCCGGAGTCGTGAATTATCTCATAGGCAACAATACTTTAGACGAGATCATCCAAAAGAGCAAGATCCCACATCTTGATGTTATCACGGCTGGCCCTATTCCCCCAAATCCTTCTGAATTGCTTATGACAGATCAAATGGAAGTGTTGATGGAAGAACTGAAAAAAAAGTACGATTATATCATCCTGGATACGCCGCCAATTGGGATCGTGGCAGATGCGATGAACCTGGTGAAATATGCCGATGCTACCTTATATCTTGTCCGTCAGGATTACACCAAACGCGGAATGCTGGAAAGTATCAACGAGAAGTATGGTAAAGGTGAGATAAAGAATATTAGCTATGTGCTTAACTACTTCGTCCACCGTGCCAAATACGGTTATGGCTACGGCTATGGCTACGGCTACGGTTATGGATATGGCTATGCCTACAACCGATACACCAAAGGTTATAATGATAATGTGAGCCAGATTTATAAGTTGAAGGCTATGTGGAGGAAAGCGATGAGGAATTTTGAGTAGATAGATTTATAAAATTCTGGATTCCGAAAGTAAGTAATAAAAAAATTAATGCCTAATTGCCCCTTTTTACCAAAATGAACGAAGCAAATAATTCCGACTGGTTATATGAAATAACCCCTAAGCGGAAGCTTATCGACCTTAATTTCAAGGAAATTTGGCGCTATAAGGATTTATTGATCCTGTTTGTAAAACGAAATATAGTTACTGTTTACAAACAAACTATTCTTGGGCCGCTGTGGTATTTTATCCAGCCTATGT